>JAGRHK010000562.1 GCA_020444985.1 Candidatus Competibacteraceae bacterium | reverse complement strand
CAACTGGTCAACCACCTGCACTTGCCGGTACAAAGCGGCTCTGATCGCATCCTGTCCATGATGAAGCGCGGCCATACTGCGCAGGACTATCGGACCAAGGTAGACAAACTGCGCGCCGTGCGTCCCGATCTCAGCCTGTCCTCGGATTTCATCGTCGGCTTTCCCGGTGAAACCGAGCAGGATTTTGCGGCCACCATGGCCTTGATCGAGGAACTGGCCTTCGATCACAGCTTCAGCTTCATCTACAGCCCTCGACCGGGCACCCCCGCCGCTAGTTTGTCCGATTCCACATCGATGGCGATTAAGAAGGAACGACTGGCGCACCTCCAGGCCCGACTGGAAATTGGCGCCCGCGCCATCAGTCAACGCATGGTCGGCACGACCCAGCGCGTGCTGACGGATCGCTTCTCGCGCAAGGACCGCCGGCAATTGTCGGGGCGTACCGAAAATAATCGAGTGGTCAATTTCAACGGACCCGCCAGCCTGATTGGCTGTTTCGCCGAGGTCGCCATCACCGAAGCGCTGCCCAACTCGTTACGCGGCCGGCTGATTGCCTGTCCGGAGTTGCCCGCGCTACAACACGCTTGCTGACTTGCGCCCACACTGCGCCCATCCATTGAATACCTCAATCCATTTTCAGGATTTGCTGCTCGAACCCACCGATAACGCCCGCCTCATCAATCTGTGCGGGCATCTGGACGAGCATCTGCGCCAGATCGAACGTCGGCTTGGCGTGGAAATCAATAATCGCGGTCACGAATTTCGGGTCATTGGCGACCCCGCGATCGTGACCATTGCGGTGGCCGTGTTGGAAGCCCTGTACCGTAGCACGGGCGAGGAAACGCTGACTCCAGCCCAAGTCCACCTCTTTCTGCAAGAGGCTGGCGCAGATGCGCTCGTTGAGGCGCAGGAAACGGATACTGACGAAGTCATGATCCGCACCCGGCGTGGACTGATTCGTGGCCGCGGCCCCAACCAGCAGCGTTATTTGTGGAATATTCAACACAACGATCTGAATTTCGGCGTGGGTCCAGCCGGCACCGGCAAGACTTACCTGGCTGTCGCCTGCGCGGTAGACGCACTGGAAAGCAACGCCGCCCGGCGCTTGGTTCTCGTGCGCCCGGCGGTGGAGGCGGGAGAACGGCTCGGGTTCCTGCCCGGCGACATGGCGCAGAAAGTCGATCCTTACTTACGTCCGCTCTACGACGCCTTGTACGAAATGCTTGGTTTCGAGCGCGTCGCCAAGCTGATTGAACGCAATATCATCGAAGTTGCGCCGTTGGCGTTCATGCGTGGGCGTTCCCTGAACGATTCCTTCATCATCCTGGACGAAGCGCAGAACACCACGGTGGAACAGATGAAGATGTTCCTGACCCGGATCGGCTTCGGTTCAACTGCCGTCGTGACCGGCGACGTGACCCAGGTGGATCTGCCGCGCCACATTCAATCCGGCCTGCGCCAAGTGCTCCAGGTGCTCAAGGATGAAGAGGGCATCAGCATGACCTTTTTCAACGCCCGCGATGTAGTGCGCCACCCCCTGGTCCAGCGCATTGTCAATGCCTACGCTCGCCATGAACAGGATAACCCGACATGACTTTGGAACTGGATC
>JAGRHK010000561.1 GCA_020444985.1 Candidatus Competibacteraceae bacterium | reverse complement strand
CCCTCTGCTGTTCCTGCGCTGACCCCTGGACAGGACGTGCCCGTTGCGATCCCTACCCCCGACGCGCCCATTCCGGCCTTGAGCGGCGGCGCGCGCGTGCATGTGACGACGGATGTGTTCGAGGCGGAAATCGACGCGACGGGCGGCGACCTGCGCCGAGTCGGTCTGCGCACCTATCCCGAATCGGTGAATCAGCCGGATCAACCGTTTCAGTTGTTGAAGGACAGCGGTCCGGATCTATTCGTCGCCCAGTCGGGACTGGTGGCTTTGAACGAAGGTCCCGCGCCTAACCATTATGCGTCGTTTACCGCCGACCAGGATGCGTACCGGTTGGCAGATGGCCAGGATACTCTGGAAGTTCGTTTGCACTGGTCAGACCCCTCCGGCATCAAGGTTGTCAAAACTTATACTTTCCGACGGGGTAGTTTTCTCGTGGAATTGAACCAGCATGTCGAGAATGGCAGCGCTGATGATTGGCAGGGTAGTCAGTATCGGCAATTCCAGCGCACGCCGCCAAAAACCAAACATGGTTTTTTTGGCGGCGGCGTCATTACTTATACCGGAGCGGTTATTTCAACTCCGGAACAGCATTATCAGAAGATTTCCTTTGATGAAATCGCCAAGCAACCACTCAGTCAGTCGGTCAAGGATGGCTGGGTCGCCATGATTCAGCATTACTTCGTTGGCGCATGGATTCCCAATGCTGGCGAGACCGATACCTTTTATACCAAGGCGATTGCGGATCAACGCTATGTGGTGGGTATGACCAGCACCGTGCAGAGTATTCCATCGGGTGCGACCGGCGATTTCCGCACCCGTTTGTATGTGGGGCCAAAGCTGCCCAAGGTGCTGGATGAGGTCGCTCCCAACCTGCATTTGACCGTCGATTACGGCAAGCTCACGGTGATCGCCGAACCGCTGTTCTGGCTGCTCAGAGCCATTCACGGAATAGTCGGTAACTGGGGCTGGGCCATCATCTTTCTGACGCTGCTGATCAAACTCGTGTTCTACAAGTTGTCCGAGACCAGCTACCGGTCGATGGCCAACATGCGCCGGCTGGCGCCGGAACTGACCCGGCTCAAGGAAATGTACGGCGATGATAAGCAAAAGATGAATCAGGCAATGATGGACATGTACAAGAAGGAGAAGGTCAACCCGTTGGGCGGTTGCCTGCCGATTCTCGTGCAGATTCCTGTATTCATTGCCCTGTACTGGGTGCTGGTGGAGAGCGTGCAGTTGCGCCAGGCGCCGTTCATGTTCTGGATCAGGGACATGTCCATTCCTGACCCGTACTATGTGCTGCCGCTGATTATGGGCGTGACCATGTTCGTGCAGCAGAAGCTGAGTCCGGCGCCGCCCGATCCCATTCAAGCCAAGGTGATGATGTCGCTGCCGATCGTGTTCACGTTCATGTTCCTGTGGTTTCCGGCGGGATTGGTGCTGTATTGGGTGGTCAATAACATGTTATCCATCGCGCAGCAGTGGGTCATTACTAAACGCGTGGAATCCGGCGCTGATGCAGTGGCAGCCAAAGCCAAGGCGACATCGCCTGGAACGGGACTGGGCGCATGGCTGAGCAAGCAGGTGGAGCAGGGACGCAGCAAGCTGATGGAACAGGGGCGTGGCAAACAAG
>JAGRHK010000560.1 GCA_020444985.1 Candidatus Competibacteraceae bacterium | reverse complement strand
TAGCGGTGATAAGTTTCCAACGTGAGATCGTTGGGCGACAACCGGCCAACCGCGACGTCTTCGGCAGCCCGCCGCGCGGCCTGGACGATATCCCAGCGACCGCCATAGTTGGCGGCAATTACCAGCGTCAGACCCGTGTTCCGCATCGTGCGCTTCTCCGCCTTGGCGACATAGTCCTGCAGCGTTGGGGAAAAGGCGCTATGGTCGCCAATGAATCGCAATCGAACATTGGCGACGTCCAACCGGCGAATTTCGCTACGCAAGGTTGTCAAAAACAGGTTCATCAGAATTTCGACTTCCCGACGTGGACGACGCCAATTCTCGCTGCTAAACGCGAATAGCGTGAGTACGGAAATATTCCGCTCAACACAGGCTTCAACCACCCGCCGCACGGCTTTGGCGCCTTCGCGGTGACCCGCAGTGCGCGGCAGGGAACGCCGTTGCGCCCAGCGACCATTACCATCCATGACAATCGCCACATGACGAGGCCGCCCGTCGCTCGCTGCAGGCAGCGCCTGTACATCATTCGACATGCGAATGATTCCTTCAATCTAAAGTTGCGCTTGGACGAAAATCGAGCTGCTCCCTCAGATTTCCATAAGTTCGGCTTCCTTGGCGGTGAGGATCTTATCCACGTCCTGAATATGCCGATCGGTCAATTTTTGTGTTTCATCCTGAGCCTGCCGTTCGGCATCTTCGGTAATTTTCTTGTCCTTGAGCAATGCCTTGAACTGATTATTGGCGTCTCGGCGGATATTACGGATCGCGACCCTGGCGTTCTCCCCTTCCTGGCGAACCACTTTGACCAAATCCCGGCGACGCTCTTCGGTCAAAGCGGGCAAAGGCACCCGGATCGCTGCGCCGGCAGTGACGGGATTCAAGCCCAGATCGGATTTCATGATCGCTTTCTCAATCGGCCCCACCATGTTCTTTTCCCAAGGCGTTACCAGCAGAGTGCGTGCGTCGGTGACGCCAACGGACGCCACCTGATTGAGCGGCGTTTCATTGCCATAGTAGCTGACGGTAATATGGTCTAATAGACTGGCATGGGCGCGCCCGGTGCGCAGCTTGGTTAAGTCGTGCTTGAGCGTATCCACGCTCTTGGCCATGCGGGCCGTTGCGTCTTTCTTGATGTCGTCAATCATGGTCGTCATTCCCGCACTACAGTAGTGCCTACCTTCTCGCCACACACAATCCTGACCAGATCGCCGGGGCGATTGATGTTGAAAACCATCAGCGGCAGATCATGTTCACGGCACATGACAATAGCCGTAGCGTCCATGACCTGCAGTTTACGCGCCAGAGCATCATCGTAGGTCAAACGGTCATAGCGCACGGCTTGCGGGTCCTTAAAGGGATCCGCAGAATAGATGCCGTCCACTTTGGTCGCCTTGAGCATCACATCGGCATTGATTTCAATCGCCCGCAGGCTGGCGGCGGAATCTGTGGTAAAGAACGGGTTGCCGGTCCCCGCAGCGAAGATCACCACCCGACCTTTCTCCAGATGACGGATAGCGCGACGGCGAATATAGTCCTCGCAGACTTGGTTGATGCGAATGGCCGACATGACGCGGGTAAAAACGTCCAGCCGCTCCAGAGTATCCTGCATCGCCAGCGAATTCATGACCGTAGCCAACATCCCCATGTGGTCCGCAGTCACCCG
>JAGRHK010000055.1 GCA_020444985.1 Candidatus Competibacteraceae bacterium | reverse complement strand
CTATCTGGCTTGGATGAATCGCCATTACCAGTTGGACGATGCGCTGATTTATCTGCGCTATGTCAGAAATTTCCTGGCATCGCCTTCTTTCTACTCTAGCTGGGGTGTTTTGGCGATCATGCCCTCAATTTTGTGGTGTGAACCGCCCTGGCATTTGGGTTCTGGGCGCGGCGCTTCGTGCAAGGACATGCCGGTTATCTGACGCTGGCAACTTTGCTGCTGAGCCGGGTCGGATATCTGGCGCTGGGTGCGCTGTGATATCCGCTGATCGGGTTAGATATCCGTATTGATTACACTCCTGGCACTTTTTTCGGGGCGCTGGCCTTAAGCGCGGCACTGCTGTTGTTACTGTTGCACAATTTACGCCGCCGTAGAATTGGCGCGCACTGGATATGCGAACCCTGTTTGCTTCTGATGACCTTTGGCACAGTTTTTCTGATATTCCCTCCCTCGCTGCGTGACCAAAACTAGACATTGCGTATTCTAAGTTACTGGATCGGATATGCTGCGCCCGCTTGCTGTCTGGGGCTGACTGAGCCTGTCTCGGAACGGACGCTGGGGATTGATCCTGTTCTGTCCCTTTTGTTGGCAGATGGATTGCATCAATGTCCTGTATCCGCCGACCTGGACTTGCCAGGCTTCTGGTTAGTACAACGCTAAAAAATATCCTGGGCAAGCCAACGTATAATATACTTATGTATCTTTTTAATAACATTATATTCGGGAACAGGTTAGGCACTTTGCTAATTGAGCAGTAGTGATGAGGTATTTCACCATGCAAAATGATGGTCACAACAGATCATTCTGGAGCTATTTAGTTACCACGCTGTTGTTATTCGCTGATTTCTCCAGTGGTCCCTCATTCGCAGCGCTCCCTGACAGGATCAGCGTCGCGGACGAAGCGCCTGACCTGTTCCTGGCACTGGATGATACGAGATCGGAATTGCATTCGCTGGCTACTGAGCAACCTGCCGGCCGCTACCGGGTGCGATTGAATGGAGGGCTCGGTGATGTCTTCATGCCGTTATCCGCAGTTCGCCTGTCACTGCCCAGAGGGGATGAATACGAAGTGATCCGGGACAACCAGCTCACGCATCCCAGCGGCAGTTTTACTTGGTTCGGCCATCTCAAAAATCATGGCGATGATTATCGCGTGGTGATTACGAGTCGGCGAGGACGCTCGTTTGGACGTATTCTGACCCCCCATGGCGAGTGGTTATTGGAGAGCGATGATACGGGAACGTGGCTGATCGATCCGCAGGAAGCCGGCTGGTTGCCAGGCGATCTGTCCAATGACGCGGTTCCCCCGCCGCCCACCGGAGAAGCCATCGCCCCGGACTCGTCAACAGAGAAGCGACTGCCGACTACGCCTGGTGAATTGGCGCAAATGGTGCAAACGCAAGCCGATGCGTCCAGCATCGTCGATATCATGTTGCTTTATACGGCGGGCATGGCGGCTCGCTATGGTTCAGGTTTGCAGGCGCGTCTCGATTACCTGATCGCTTTGGCGAATCAAGCCTATCTTGACAGTCAAGTGAATTTGGCCTTGCGTTTGGTCCACACGGCCCAAGTGGACTATAGTGAAACCCGCTCCAACGAAGCCGCGCTCGATGATTTGACGAATGGTTCAGATGCCGCCTTGGCCAGCGTAGCCAGTTGGCGTAATCAATATGGCGCTGATCTGGTCGCCTTGCTCCGTCCCTACAACAATGCAAGTCATGAGAATTGTGGCTTGGCTTGGCTCAATGGGTTCAACGGACAAGCGCTGAATGCCTCCGATGGTTTCGCCGTGGTCAGCGATGGCAACGACATAGGCGGGTCTTATTATTATTGTGATGACTACACACCGACTCATGAACTTGGCCACACCATGGGCAGCCATCATGATCACGGGCATGCTGCGGTTTCGGGAGCCTATCCCTATTCCTATGGTTACGGGTTTGATGGGAAATTCGGTACGATCATGAGCTACTTCTATCCGCGAGTTGGCAAGTTTTCCAGCCCGAACATGACTTGTTCGGGTAGCCAGGTTTGTGGGATCGCCGACTACGCTGATAACGCGCGCTCTCTGAATAACACGCGCGCCACCGTCGCTGCTTTCAGAACCGCGCAATCGACGCGACCGCCCACGACAACTTCTTCATTGTTGAGCAATATCTCAACGCGAGGTTGGGTTGGTGCGGGGGACAGCGTGATGATTGGCGGCTTCATCATCAGCGGCAGCGCGGCCAAGCAAGTACTGATTACCGCCAAGGGGCCGGCGCTGGCCGAGGCGGGCGTGCCTTCCGTGTTGAGCGATCCCCTGCTGACGCTGTACAACGCCAGCGGTCAGGTCATTTTGGAAAATGACAACTGGGGAACGGCGGCCAATGCGGCAGATATTCAAGCGCGTGGGGCGGGGCCGCGCTACGGGCTGGAATCGGCGATTCTGACCACGCTGAATCCGGGCGCCTATACGGCCATCGTGCGCGGGGTGGGCGCGACGACCGGTAACGCACTGGTCGAAGTGTATGACCTGGATACCAGCAACACGGCTTCACGCCTGGTCAACATTTCGACGCGGGGCTGGGTTGGCGCGGGGGACAGCGTGATGATTGGCGGCTTCATCATCAGTGGTAGCGCGGCCAAGCAGGTATTGATTACCGCCAAGGGACCGGCGCTGGCCGAGGCGGGCGTGCCCGCCGTATTGAATGATCCCCAGCTGACCCTATACAACGCCAGCGGTCAGGTTCTGCTGGAGAATGACAACTGGGGAACGGCCGCCAATGCGGCGGACATTCAGGCGCGTAGCGCGCGGCCGCGTTACGGTCTGGAATCGGCGATTCTGACCACGTTGAATCCGGGGGCCTATACCGCTATCGTGCGCGGGGTGGGCGCGACGACCGGTAACGCACTGATTGAAGTGTATGAAGCGCCGTGAGGCGGAGGCAGCGATTTGCGCCTCTCGCCGGTTTGCGGGCGAAGGGGCGCAGCGCGTCCTCCCGATTTATCTCCTGTCCTGCTTGCCGCTGTTCTATCTGGCTTGGATGAATCGCCATTACCAGTTGGATGATGCGCTGATTTATCTGCGCTATGTCAGAAATTTCCTGGATGGCCAAGGACTGGTCTACAATCCTGACATCTATTTTAATGGTCTGACCTCGCCGTTGTATTCCTGGCTGGTCATCCTGGCCGGCGTCCTGATTGAGAACTTGCAAACCGTCAACATTCTTCTGGCGGCGTTTTTTCACGCAGCAGCGCTCATTGTCTTTGCTGAGCTCTTTTTCCGCACACGGTCGCTGGCGGTGCGCGGAGTCTTCATCATCTTGGGCGGGACCTTTCCCTACTTTTTCCTGATCTACGGCATGGAGACCCCGCTGTTTCTGCTGATGATCGGGCTATGTCTCTATTGTTACTACCGGGCATGGTATTTCTGGCTGGGCGTTTTTGCCGGCTTGCTGACCTTGACGCGAACCGAGGGAATTTTCCTGATCGCGGTGTTGCTGGCTGATTATGTAATCCGGCAACGTTGCCTGCCGGATTACCGGCATCTGATCGCGCCGATTCTTCTTGTGGCGGCGAATCTGGCTTTCAATCGTGGGTACTATGGCGCTTATTTACCGGCGACCGGCAGCGCCAAGATTTGGCAAGGCCAATCGGGGCTGTGGGGCGAGGGTTGGCTATTCCTGCATGTGGGCTATCTGACAGATTGGGTCTTCGCTTCCAATCGACTCTATGTGCTTACCCTCCTGCTCTTGGTGATTCTAGGGTTCATCCATGCTATCTGGTTTGCAAAATATCGGGCGCGTCACTGGATAGTCGTCATGTTTCTACTGCTGTATTCATGCTTTTTTATTTTTCTAAATATCCCTAATTATCATTGGTATTATGCGCCGTACTTCATGTTTGCGCTGGTGTATTGCATGGAAGGGATCGGTGTGTTTGCCGACAAGCTGGGGCTGATTCTTCAAGGGCGGCTTTCCAGTCTCGGTCGGCGACTTCCCTTCCTGTTCACCGCCCTCCTGATTTACTGGGGAGCTGGTTTTTCCAGTGCAGCGCGTGGCGCTTTCACACCTTATAAGGATATCGGGCTGTGGTTGAACCAGCATACCGCGCAAGCCGCCAAGGTCGCCGTAGTGGAAATCGGCACAATCGGTTGGTATGCCGATCGGCATATCATTGATATCCTGGGGCTGGTCAATCCGTTGAATGCGCGCTTCATTGGCGAAAGAAAATTTGCGGAATGGCTGAGTCATTATTCGCCGGATTATATTCTCATCCATGACCCACCGTGGCCACATGAAGCTGGCGCAGTCGCGGCCCAGGACGCTGGGCGCTTCGCGCCAGACCCGCGCTTTACTTTCGCGGGGTATGCGTTATTGCGCTCGGTTGATGCTGGGAAGCCGTGAATTACCTGGATGTTTGAGAAAACCCAAGGAGACCGTCATGGAATTTCCCTATGGCATTGCCGATTTTCGCAAGATTCGCGAGATTGGTTATTTCTACATCAATCATACGAACGATATTCTGCGGAGAATTGCTACAAATACGCCCCCATGCTGTCGTCGCCTTCGAGCTGGATTGGCTGGCGTGGTGAAGGTAAGGATTGAATAATGATGTTGAACCAGAGCGTTTCCGCTACTCATCCCTCTGTTATCCTGGTCCTGGGGATGCATCGTAGTGGCACGAGTTGCCTGGCAGGCAGCCTGGAGGAAGCGGGTTTGTATCTTGGCGAAGTGAACACGGCGGCTCCCCATAACGCCAAAGGCAATCGGGAAAGTCGTGCGATCATGGACTTGCAGAATGACCTGTTGCGCGCTAACGGCGGCGACTGGGATGTTCCTCCCAAGCGGGTGATCTGGTCGGCGGAACATCGGGCGCGGCGTGATGCGATCATCGCCGGTTATCCGCTAGACCGGATTTGGGGCTTTAAGGATCCACGCACCTTGCTGACCCTCCCAGGTTGGCTGGAAGCGTTGCCCGCAGTAGGCTTTGTGGGCACTTTTCGTCATCCGTTAGCGGTGGCGGCTTCGCTTTACGCACGCAACCAGGCGCCTGTCGAGAAAAGCCTGACGCTGTGGAGTCACTATAATCGCTGCCTGCTGGATTATCAGCGCACGTTCAATTTCCCGATGGTCTGTTTCGACTGGCCGCCTGAGCGTTATCGGCAAAGTCTGCTGACTCTCATCCCTGCCTTGCGTCTATCCATTCCACCCGAAGGATTGACCTTTTTCGAGTCCGCGTTGCGAAGAAATGCGGCGCCCCCTCGAACAGGAATGCTGGATCGGCTTCTCACCCGGTTTCGTTTCGTGCGAGAGGCAACGCCTGCGGTTGGCAACGTGATGACTTTGCCCAAGCCGGTTGCCGTTTTATATCGTCAATTGCAGGAGATTGTTGCGTAATGCTGTCCCGATTTATTCAAAAACTGTCGAAGTTGCGTAAACGGTCTCCGCCCGCACCCCTGCTTGCTCTGGTCGTGATCGTCTTTAACATGCGCCGGGAAGCGCCGCGCACGTTATTGACGCTGTCTCCCGCTTATCAGCAAGGAGTAAACACGGGAGATTACGAAGTGATCGTGGTCGAAAATGGTTCCCCGACACCGCTGATGGCTGAAGAAGTCACTCAGTTTGGCGCGAATTTTCGGTATCTCTGGATTGAAAATGCCTCGCCCTCGCCAGCAGAAGCGATTAATCGAGGTGTTGCGCTCTCCAAAGCGCCGTTTATCGGCATCATAATTGATGGTGCGCGGATGGCGACCCCGGGCGTCGTGGCGCTGGCGCTACAAGCGCTGCAAAGCTTCAAACGGGCGGTCGTGGGAACTGTGGGATTTCATCTGGGGCCGGATGTGCAGATGGAGTCGATTGGCCGTGGCTATAACCAGGAAATCGAAGATGAACTGTTGGCCGGCATCGACTGGCGAAATCATGGCTATCGGCTATTCGAGATCAGCGCGCTGGCCGGTTCCAGCCCGACCGGTTGGTTGGGAAGAATCAATGAAAGTAATCTGATCTTTCTGTCCCGCGTTCTGTTTAATGAATTAGGCGGTTTTGATGAGCGCTTCAGTTCGCCCGGCGGGGGCATCGTGAATCTTGATTTCTATCGCCGGGCTTGCGATCTGCCGAATTCGACGTTGATCACATTGCTCAGTGAGGCCACCTTTCATCAGGTGCATGGTGGGGCCATGGCGAATCAACCTGCTTCCGAACTGCCCCAACGTCTGCAAGCCTGTAATGAAGAACACCGCCGCATCCGGGGCGCTTATTTCGAGAATTCTTTGCAAGTCCCGTTGCTGTTCGGCCCGATCCGCCCGGAAATCATTCCGTGGTTGCAGAAGGCCCTTGACCTATCCAAAGCATAGTTTGATCGTTGATTTGTTGTAAAATTGATAAGAGTTGTAAAATTGAAAAGAGTGTTGTATATTGAAAACCAAAGTGCTGTTCCGTTTGTTTCCCGATTTGAAGTCATCGGTATCCGACCAACATTTATATGAATTGGTAGCATTCTATGGCGACGCAACTGGGTCATCATGATCATCGACGCTCTTCCTCTGACAGAGAAGGCCACCGCCTGATGAAATCGAATGCTTTTTTGGGGCGGAACAAGCTGTTTCAAGAGATCATGCTACTGCTGGACGACAGACATTTCGAGTTCAGGAGGTGATGAGGAAGCCAGTCAATTGCTTGCTCAGCAATTGACAGCATGTAGTTAGCTTGCTATTTTTCGGTACACTTTTTTTGAGAGATATTGGCATCAATGCCCACTACGCGCTTCAAGGGTGGGGTTGATCTCAGGTGAAAAGTATGCCGAACCGAATAGCGTCCAAATTTATGGATCGGTTCCAGAATTCACTTGTAAAACTTGTCAACGAGGGGAAATAGGTATGTTCGAAATGAACAAGCTCAGTGCTGCCATGGTCGCTGCAGGTCTGCTGTCAGCATCCTTTGTGGCAGCGCCGCAATTGGCTAACGCCCAGCAGGCATCTACGGTGGGCAGCGGTACGGCCGTCACTGTGCCGTACTATACGGTGCGTGAGGGATGGAACACGCTGATGAATATCACCAACACCACAGGCAACTCGCTGGCGGTGAAGGTGCGGCTCCGTGAATCCTACAACTCCCGCGACGTGTTGGACTTCAATGTGTTGCTGTCGCCATACGACGTCTGGAGCGCTTGGCTGTCCGATAATGGTGGCCGGCCCTTCCTGCAGACCAATGACCGTTCATGCACTGTGCCAATCTCGGTGCGTGACTCAGGCGCATCCGGCAATGAGCTGGCCTACACCGGCAATTTTGATGACCCGGGTTCAGATAGCACCGATCGCATGCTCGAAGGCTACTTGGAAATTCTGGTCATGGGAGAGGCTGAAGGCGAAGGCGTGGCTAGCACAACGCCCTGGTTGGCCACCCATGTGAGCGGTGAACCGCGCGATTGTACGACAGCCGCTAACAACTTCGCTCGTGGAGCAGCTATTCCTGCATGGACGGGCGGTCCTATTACAGGGACTGCTGGATCGGGCGATCCGCCGGCTCGTAGCCATTATGGCGTTATCACCAGCACCGACTCGCTCAAGGTCAATGTCAGCTATGTGAATCGCGCCAAGGGTTTGGCGGCGGGTGCGGCTGCTAACCATCTTTCAGGCTGGGGCGTAGGCCAGAACTTGGTTACCGCGCAACAATTCCCTTGGTTCTTGGAGCCAACGCTTGCTTCTCATGCGGGTCTTTGGAATAACAGTGCTGTACCCGCTGTGGAAGACGCCCTGCTGGCATCCGCAGTTCTCAATGAATGGTCTAACAATCCCAATCTTGGGGTGAAAACCGACTGGGTGATAGCATTCCCGTCCAAGTCCTTCCATGTTGATCGCGACCTTAGAACTGCGAATGGCTATGGTATTCAGGCTGGATGTAATGTATGGCGTAATAGCACAGGTGGCGGTGTTGTCGCAGCGGATTGCGAACTCCCGGTTGCCCCCTTCGAAAGTCAGTTTGTTTCTCCGGGACTATCGAATATCACTGTGACATACAATTTGTATGACCGTGAGGAAACGCCCATTGTGATTACCACTGATGGTGTCACCGTATCCCCAGCGCCACCGCCGGAAATTGAGATTGATACGCTGCCCTATGAAACCAATGTGTTGGTTATCGGCAATAGTACTTATGGTGCTCTGTCGTCGGCGTTCAATTCCAATGTTGCTCAGGTGGTCGATATCAAGGGTCAGTTTGCGGCATCCGA
>JAGRHK010000559.1 GCA_020444985.1 Candidatus Competibacteraceae bacterium | reverse complement strand
TGATGATAAAGATTATAAGCCGTGTCCCATTGCCGCAGCCGTCCGCTGTCCAACACGCCGATTTCATCGGCGAAGGTGAAGGCTTCGAATTGGTCATGACTTACCAGAAGTCCACGCGTGCCTTCTCGCAGCAGGATCTGGCGCACTTCTCGCGCCAGATCTTCTCGCAAGGTGACGTCGAGACTGGAAAACGGCTCATCCAGCAACAGCAGGCGCGGGCGAGGAGCCAGCGCTCGGGCCAACGCCACTCGCTGCTGTTGCCCACCGGACAGTTGGTGCGGATAGCGGCGGGCGAAGTCGGTCAACCCCACCAGCCGTAGCAGTTCCGCAACGCGCGCCCGGCGTTCCGACGCTTTCCAATCGCGCAAGCCAAAGGCGATATTGTCGGTCACTGTTAAATGCGGAAACAGCGCCAGATCCTGAAACATCAGGCCGATGTGTCGGCGTTCGGGGGGCAGCGTCCAGCCGGGACGGCTTAATTCAGCGCCTTCCAGCCGAATGGAACCCTGTTGCACCGGCTCAAAGCCAGCGATTGCTCGCAACAAAGTGGTCTTGCCGCACCCGCTGGGACCCAACAAGCAGCCGATGCCAGCGCCATGCATGGTGAAGGAAACTTCCCGGATCACTTTTCGGGGAGGATAGGCGATGTCAAGATCCGTCAGTTCAAGAAAGGGCGTCATGGCCAGGTCTCGCGCGGCTGATGGCGCGGCTCAACAGAATCACAGGACCGATGCCGGCCAGAACAATGGCCAGAGCAAAGCTGGCGGAATCCGCCAAACGTTCGTCGGAAGCCAATTCATAAGTCCGCACCGCCAGCGTGTTGAAATTGAAGGGTCGCAGAATCAGGGTTGCAGGCAACTCTTTAAGTACGTCTACAAAAACCAGCAGCAACGCGGTCAGCAGGCTGCCGCGCAGGATGGGAATATGTACGCGCCACAACACGCCGCGCGGTTGCGCGCCCAGCGCCCGGGCCGCATCGTCCATGCTGGGACGAATGCGGGTCAATCCAGCTTCCACGCTATGTAGCGCTACCGGCAGGAACCGAGTGCAGTAGGCAAACAACAGGGCAAACAGGGTTCCGCTCAGCAGCAGGCCCGTGGACAGACCGAACCATTCCCGCGCCCAGTGATCGACGCTGCGATCAATCGCGGCGAAGGGAAGCATCAC
Organism: Candidatus Competibacteraceae bacterium; assembly: GCA_020444985.1. Classification (GTDB taxonomy): domain Bacteria; phylum Pseudomonadota; class Gammaproteobacteria; order Competibacterales; family Competibacteraceae; genus UBA2383. The sequence goes on along the minus strand of JAGRHK010000559.1, from coordinate 509 downwards.
GCCAATCGCCAGGACCGCGCCCGGCGCGGCGTAACCCAGTCCTGCGCTACGCACCGCCGCGCGCACCGCAGGATATGGCCGCAGGCGTTGACCATAGCCCAGGAGCAACGCCAACAGCAGGATCAGCAAGGCCGCGCCGCCAGCCAGTCCCAGACTGTTCCCCACCAGCGCCAAAAAGCGGTCATCCACCATCTGCGGGGCGGTGCGCCAGGTCCAGACAATCAGTTGTCCGGCGGGAATCAGGAATCCGAGCAGCAAAGGCGTCAGGCATACGCCACTCGCCAGCCAGCGCCACCGCCCTGATATCGGGAGTCGCGGCGGGCGCTGGGTGCGCTGGCCGGTATGGTGAAATCGAGCTTGTCGCCGTGACAACCGCTCCAGCACCAGCAAGGTCAGAACGAACAGCAGCAACAGCGCGGCCAGTTGGGCGGCGGCGGTCGCATCGTTCATACCGAACCAGACCCGGAAAATACCGGTAGTGAAAGTGCTGACCCCAAAATACTGGACGG
>JAGRHK010000558.1 GCA_020444985.1 Candidatus Competibacteraceae bacterium | reverse complement strand
AGCATCGAGGATTTACGCGCATTCGACGCAGCCGAATTTGTCGCCGCCCTTCTCGATGAAGAGGCGGGTCTGTGAAATAATGTCGGGTTGCAGGGAACCTCTTGTGGATTTGGCACTCGAAGGCTGTGAGTGCTAAAATAATGTTTAATCCTATCAATTGACGGGAGGAATGAATGACGAGAACGACGACTGCGCTGGTTCCTCGTATTGAAAATCTGCCAGCGCCGATGGGTAACCTGGAAAGCTATATCCAGGTGGTGAATCGGATGCCGATGCTGAGCACCGAAGAAGAGCAGGAACTGGCCCAGCGTTTGCGGCTGCGCGATGATCTGGAAGCAGCGCAACGCCTGATCGTAGCGCACCTACGCTTTGTGGTGCATATCGCCCGTGGCTATCTCGGCTATGGCTTGCCGCTGGCCGATCTGGTCCAGGAAGGTAATATTGGTCTGATGAAAGCGGTCAAGCGTTTCGACCCAGTCCATGGCGTGCGGCTGGTTTCGTTCGCCGTCCACTGGATCCGGGCGGAAATTCATGAATTCATCCTGCGCAACTGGCGGATCGTCAAAGTCGCCACCACCAAGGCGCAGCGCAAACTATTCTTCAAGTTGCGCAGCTCCAAAAAGCGCTTGGGTTGGTTGAATCACGACGAGGTCAACACCGTTGCGCAGGAACTGGGCGTCAGCGCTGAGAATGTGCTGGAAATGGAATCGCGACTCAACGGTTACGATGTTTCGTTCGACCCTTTTCCGGAAGCCGATGGCGATGACGAAATGGAGAATTTCGCGCCCGCCGCCTATTTGCGCGACGAACAGGCGAATCCTGCGGAAGCGCTGGAGCGTGATGACTGGGATGAGCAGGCGGTGAATCAACTGGATGAAGCGCTGGAACGACTGGACCCACGCAGCCGGGACATTGTGCAACGCCGCTGGTTGAGCGACGCCAAACCGACGCTGCACCAGTTGGCGGCTGAATACCAGGTTTCCGCTGAACGCATCCGACAGTTGGAAAGCAGCGCCATGAAAAAATTACGGGCGGCCTTGCCCGCACCGGCCTGAGATGGCCAGGAACTTTGAAAACCCGCCCCTCCGAGCGGGTTTTTTTCTGGATCACTTCTGAAGCGGCGCGCCGCCGTTTTTGCCAAACGTCAGGCCCTCCGGACCCGAATCGACCCTGATCTTATCGCCCGGCACGAACTCTCCGGCCAGAATGTGCCGCGCTAGCGGATTCTCCAACTCCTGCTGAATCGCCCGCTTCAAGGGGCGCGCCCCATAGACCGGATCGAAACCAGCTTCGCCCAGCTTATCCAAAGCCGCCGCGCTGACCTCCAGACCCATCTGCCGGTCGGCCAGCCGTTGCCGCAAATAGCCGATCTGAATATCGGCGATGGCGCGAATCTGTTCCCGGCCCAGCGGATGGAACACCACCGCTTCATCGATCCGGTTCACGAACTCCGGTCGAAAGTGGTCCGCGACCTGCGCCATGACCATGCTCTTCATCAGCGGATAGTTCTCCTGAGCTGCCAGCTCCTGGATCATCTGCGAACCCAGGTTGGAGGTCATCACCACGATGCAATTGCGGAAATCCACGGTGCGGCCCTGGCCATCGGTCAGTCGACCATCATCCAGCACCTGCAATAGCACGTTGAACACGTCCTGATGCGCCTTCTCAACCTCGTCCAGCAGGATC
>JAGRHK010000557.1 GCA_020444985.1 Candidatus Competibacteraceae bacterium | reverse complement strand
GTATGGATGCCCGCTTGGCGAGCCTTGTTCAGCTTGACCGAGGCCGGAAAATTGGCTCCGCCCATGCCAACAATACCCGCTGCACCGACTTGGTGAGCGACTTCTTCGGGCGTGCGGCTGAACGGATCCGGCGGCGGTTCGCCCTCAACCCAACGCTCCTCGCCATCGGTATCGAGAATGATGGTCGGTAAGGGCAACCCTGAAGCATGCGGTGCGGTAAAGTCACCGATCGCAGTGACGACGCCAGAGCTGGGCGCATGGAGCGGCGCGGAGGTCACGCCGTGTTCACGGGCCAGCAATTCGCCCTTAGCGACTTTCTGGCCAACCGTCACGACCGGCAATGCGGGCGTTCCCGCATGTTGTTGCAATGGAATATAAAGCCGTGGCGGTAAGGGCAGTGATTCAATGGGCCGATCGGCGCTGAGATGTTTTTGATTAGGCGGATGAACGCCGCCCCGGAAGGTATGAAGACGCATCGCTTATACTCCTGCCAGCGCCGGCTTGGGCCAATACCAGGTAGCGAATGTCGGCGTTTGGGGATGCAGTTGCAGACACTCGGTCGGACAGACTTCGACACACAATCCACAGCCCATGCAGGCTTCCTGAAAGACGGCATGAATCTGTTTGGACGCGCCGATGATGGCGTCAGTAGGACAATGCTTGCCGCAATGGGCGCAACCGATGCAACGACTCTCGTCAATCTGGGCCAGCAACGGCGGACCGTCATTCGCACTCTCCAAGGTTTTTCCCAACCGAGTTGCCAGCGTTCGCGCCAGGCCTGTGCCGCCAGGCGGACATAACGCGGGCGAAGCGGTCCCGGCAACCAGGGCATCTGCCGCGCCGCCACAGCCCGGGTAACCACATTGCCCGCAATTAACGCCGGGCAGCAATTCCATGATTTCTTCACGCAGAGCGTTGCCCGGCACCCGGAAAAGGCGGGCAGCCAAGCTTAATAGCAGCCCCAGCAGCAGGCCCAAGCTGGTCAAGGTGGTAATGGCGGCAATCATGTTTTCTACACTCCTCTAACGGACGGGCAACCCGACGAAGCCCATGAACGCCAGCGCCAACAGGCCAGCGGCAATAAAAGCGATGGGAGCGCCCGCAAAGGCAGCCGGCACGTTCGCCAGCGCCAGTCGCTCCCGAATTCCAGCGAATAGCGCCATCACCAGCGTGAAGCCCAGCGCCGATCCGAAGCCATACAGCAAGCTGCTTATAAAATCGTGTTTCTGCTGGACATTCAGCAACGCCATGCCAAACACGGCGCAATTCGTGGTAATCAGCGGCAAATAGATGCCCAAAGCCTGGTAAAGACTGGGGCTGGCCTTGCGGACAAACATTTCGGTGAACTGCACAAGCGCGGCGATGACCAGGATGAAAGCCAAGATACGCAGGAACTGAATATCCAACGGCGCCAGAATATAGTGTTCCAGCAACCAACTGGCCGTCACCGCTAGGGTTAACACAAAGGTGGTCGCCATCCCCATGCCCAGGGCAGCATCGATTTTGTTGGAAACGCCCATAAACGGGCATAACCCTAGAAAGCGCACCAGTACTACGTTATTAACGAGCGCCGCGCCCAGCAGAATGAACAGGTAGTCGCGCATAATAGCCCTCCGCGTTCCTGACCTGCTTCTCGGCAACAATCGCGCCAATGGTTACATCCTATCCCCATTATCAACACTTTCAATGT
>JAGRHK010000556.1 GCA_020444985.1 Candidatus Competibacteraceae bacterium | reverse complement strand
GACCGCGCGGGCAACCATCAGATTCACCAGGCGGATTACCGGCGCTTCGCTGGCCAGGTCCTTGAGATGCTGAATTTGTTCCTCGTCGGTAAGATCGTCAGCCAGACCGATGGAATCGACGATTTGGCCCATCGCCGAGCGCCCGCTGCCGTACAGTCGCTCAAACGCGACTTCCAGTTCCGAGGGTATGCCAACCTGCGGCAGAATGGTTTTACCCGTAGCCAGCCGCAATGCGGACAGCACATATTCATCCGTGGGATTGGCCATCGCCACGATCAATTCCTGTTCCTCGTCAGCCAACGGAATCGCGCGGGACTCCTTGAGAAAACGCGGCGAGACGGCGCTATCCGTCGCCGGCGTATCAGGATAGTCAGCGGGTCGAACCAGGGGCAAATTCAGTTGCGCCGCCAGCGCTTCGGCCAAATCGCGTTCTGAAACCAGCCCAAGCTTAAGAAGCAGGGTATCCAGATTTTCGCCGGTCCCCTCCTGCACGCGCCGGGCGCGTTGCAAGTCAGCATCAGCCAATTTCTGGTGATTAACCAGCAGTTCGCCAAGATCAACGGACATGGTTGCGAATCAGGGATTAGAGATTAAGGATCAGAGGATTAAGAATCAGGCGACAGAACCTGTTGCAAGCCTTCCTGCCAAGGGCGCGGCCTCATATCGAATTGCGTGGTTAATTTCGTACAATCCAGCACCGAATTGACCGGGCGCGCAGCCGGGGTTGGGTAATCCACCGTGGTAATCGCCGTCACGGTTTTGACCGGCAACGGTTCCTGTTGACGGGCCATCTCAACAATGGCGCTGGCGAAACCATGCCAAGTCGTGGCCGGTGCTCCACAATAATGATAAGTGCCCCAGGCGTCGCGGGCGTCGATTTCCGCAATACGTCCGCTCAGTTCCAACAAAGCATCGGCAATATCGCCAGCAAACGTCGGACACCCTCGTTGATCAGCCACCACGCGCAGTTCCTCGCGTTCTCGCGCCAGCCGCAGGATGGTTTTGACGAAGTTGTGGCCGTGAACGCCAAATACCCAACTGACGCGCAAAATCAGATGGCGGGACCATAACCGGCACACCGCTTCGTCGCCCGCCAGTTTGCTGGCGCCATACACGCTCATGGGCGTGGTTGGATCGGTTTCGACATAGGGTTCTGTCTTAGCGCCATCGTACACATAGTCCGTGGAAATATGCAGCAGTGGAATGTTCAAGCGGGCGCAGGCCGTTGCCAGATGAACAGGGCCATCCCGGTTGACCGCAAATGCCCGTTCCGGTTCCTGTTCGGCTTTATCGACTGCGGTGTAGGCCGCCGCATTGATGACGATATCCGCACCGCTGGCGTCCAAAGTCTGATTTACGGCAACGGCATCGGTAATATCCAATTCCACCTGATCCCAGGCCAGCACGTTGTGACCCAGCGCCAGCGCGCGCCGGGTCAATTCCCACCCCACCTGACCTTGTGCGCCAATGACAATGATTCGCATGGACTTATCCCTCGTAAACCGGCAAATCCTCAACCGCCTGCTCAGTCAATCGCCGGTTCTGCTGATCCTTGCCCGACAACGATACGTCGCGCAATGGCCAGTCAATGCCAATCCCGGGGTCATCCCAGGCGATGCCGCGCTCTGATTGCGGATGGTAGTAGTCCGTACATTTGTAGAAGAAGTCGGCTTCTTCCGAGATCACGCAGAAACCGTGG
>JAGRHK010000555.1 GCA_020444985.1 Candidatus Competibacteraceae bacterium | reverse complement strand
GGAAACCTGCGCATTTTGGCCGGCGGGCAATCCCATTGCCCAGAATCCCAATACTTCGCCGCCGAACATCAAAGGTGTCAAGTATTGGTCATAAGCTGCATCAAGGCGAAGAAAAAGCCGCTTCTCCAGTCGCACCGGTCGATTCTCGGCAATCGCCTCGCTATACGGTAATCGGCGATAATCGCGGCGACGCTCATCAATGTCGGCCAGGCTACAATTCAGCGCAATAATTTCCTTGACATGATATTGACCGGGAGGGCGCTCTAGAAAAATGAGCCAACTCAACTGCAAAGTCTGTCGAACCAGATTGACCACCTGCGCCCAAGGCTCGGCGTCGGTGTAAAAACTGGGGATCTGCCGTTTTTCACGCGATTGGCCGGATAATTCCATGATCAACTGGCGCGTTGTCGATTCCTCGATGCGAAATTTATAGCGTGAGACCAGAATAAAAGTGGCGAGCTGGGCGATCAGCAGGGCAGTCACCGGTGGCCAGATTAAAAACCAGGCCGGCAACGACCATGCGATGAGTCCGTAAATACCGACCACAACAGTGGTCAGCCCAAGACCGAATGCATAGCGGCCCAACTGGTACAGCACCACATTGACTGCGCTTGCCACCAGCAGAAAAATCAGTTGCCACGCGGCTGGCAGAGGACGAATCGCCCGATTTTGTAGCAGCGTTTGCAAGGCTGCTCCTTGAAAAACCAGGGGTGAAACGCCCTGGTTTTCGCCACGGTTGACTGGGGTATGCAACCCCGGCGCATAGGCCGCCAGCGCAGGGCCGATCAACACGCTTTTCCCCTGGACCAATTCCGGGATCAAGGTGTCGGCGAGCAGTCGCGACAAAGCGATGACTGGCGTGTAATCCAGCCCGCCACTGAAATTCACCCAGTATTCGGATTCCGCAGGCAATTGATCCTGCCTGATGATTTGCTGCGCCGCTTGGGTCTCCAGAATGGGGTAATCCTGATCTCCAAGCCGAAAATAGACGGGATTGCGCCGATAAATACCGTTATCCGCCAACGGGATGGCGACAATGCCAAAGATGAGTCGCTTTTCGAAATTTCGAGCCGCTGGCGGCCAGGGCGTGAGGCCCCAAGCATCGGATTGCGCCGAGAATTGCAGCAAACGCCCCAGTATCAGATGATTCATCTGGGCGGCCCGCTCATAGAAGCGGCTTGAAACATGCCGGGGAGTAAAGGCCAGGATAATCTGGCGGGCGCCAAGCGTTTGCAGTTTTTCAATTGCATTCAGCCACACGGCGTCGCCGGCTGCGACTTCATCTTCGCTGGCCGTGATCAGCAAAACTGATGATGCATTGCGGGGGCTTGGGCTATAACGGACTGCCGCATCGTAGATCAACGCATCATAAGGATTGAACAGGCCGAGTGCGCCAAGGCTCCAGGCGCCTATGGCGACCGTCAGGGTAATGAGGATGGCTGGATACGGGAAACTGCGCACCTTACAGGAGCTTTAAGTATCAGGCTTTAATTTGAAAAATCCGGGCGTTGCGTTTTATCCGGTTCCAATGCGGAAAGGCAATGCCCCTCCTTTTGCTCGATTTTATTTTCATGGTTTCATTCTTTTCTTGCCTCTCAACCACAACAGAGTTCCGCATCCCGCCAGCATCAAACTCAAGCTGGCCGGTTCCGGTACAGCGCGCACCTGGTCAGCGGTAGCAATGGTCATGTCATCAAACGCAAACCCGTCGTTCA
>JAGRHK010000554.1 GCA_020444985.1 Candidatus Competibacteraceae bacterium | reverse complement strand
CGACTGCGGTTGTGGAATCGCCGACTCTTGGTTAGGCAACGCAGCATGGGTTCCATATACAGCCGCTGAAGAAGCAAACACCAGACGTTTACATTCGAATTCCAAACATAGCCGTGCGATGCAGTCGGCTGCCGCCAAGTTAAGCCGATAATTGAGGGCAGGTTCGCGGAAACTTTCTGGAACACTGACCAGCGCCGCCAGATGCAGGACGCCAGTAAAGCGATGTTGTTCAAATAGGAGACGCATCGCCGATTCGTCAGCCGCGTCAGCCAGCACCCATTCAAAATTGGGCGATGATCGCGCAACTTCGAGGTTCTCAAGATGACCCGTTCGCAGATTATCAACGCCGACCACTCGATAGCGCTGCTCCAGCAACCACTCAACGGAATGACTACCAATGAAACCGGCAGCGCCGGTGACCAGAAATGTCTTTATCATGCGCACCTCATTTAAGGTGTTGTGATTGAGAGTTAGATGCTTGCCGGCTTGACGCCGCTTACAATATCAATCTTCTTCATCATTAAACCATTGCCATTTTGTGACCAACTCGACTTCTTTCCTATCCCGACTCTTTCTGGCGCCGCGCTATTGGCCTCTATGGCTCGGTCTGGGCGCAATGAAGATCATGGCGGCGTTGCCTTTTCATTGGCAAGTCGCCTTGGGTGGGCAAATTGGCTGTTGGATCGGGCGGATCGCCCGACGGCGACGCCAAATCGCCCGCATCAATTTAGAGCGATGCTTCCCCGAATACTCGTCCATCCAACGAGAGACCTTGCTGGATGCCCATTTCGCATCTCTGGGCATCGGTTTGTTTGAGACGGCTATGGCTTGGTGGGCGCCGGATGAAAAACTTTATAGTCTAGCGCGAGTTAAGGGTATGGAGCATCTGGAGCAGGCCCTAGCGCAGGGCAAAGGCGCCATTCTGCTAACCGGTCATTTTACCACCCTGGAATTGGGCGCCCGCTTTATTACTTGGCAACAACCCTTTCATGCCATGTATCGGTCGCACAAGAATCCCTTGTATGAGTCTGTTATGCGCCGCGAACGCGAACGGCGCTCCCGGTTTCCGCCATTACCGCACGAGGATTTACGCGGCTTGTTGCGCGCCTTCAAGCGTGGACGAGCGGTCTGGTATGCCCCTGATCAGAACCATGGACGGCGTAATAGCGTCTTTGTCCCGTTTTTCGGCATTCCCACCTGCACCATCACCGCCACTTCGCGGCTGGCGGCACTGAGTGGGGCGGCGGTTGTTCCCTATTTCCCTCGTCGTTTACCAGGCGCATCCGGTTATGAAGTCGTTATCCTGCCCGCATTGGAAAATTTTCCCAGCGGGGATGTAATGACCGATACGGCGCGAATCAACGCCCTATTGGAAAAGTACATCCGCAAAGCACCCGAGCAATACCTCTGGGTCCATCGCCGTTTTAAAACCCGGCCACCGGGTGAGCCAAATTTCTATTCCGGTTAATACAGGTTAATTCTACTCATGCGCTATCGCGCCGATCTACCCGCCGACCCGACAATTCGCCGTATCCTGGTCATCAAATGGAGCGCCATGGGCGATGTCGTCCTGGCAACCGCTTTGTTTGAAGATATCGCGCAGGCTTTCCCCGGTCGGGAGCTTCATCTCAATACGTTACCCATCTGGCAGGGCTTGTTTGCCGAGGATACGCGATTCCAGCACATTCTGGCCATCGACTTGCGCGATCCTGGCCAACAAG
>JAGRHK010000553.1 GCA_020444985.1 Candidatus Competibacteraceae bacterium | reverse complement strand
CTGGGTTCGCTGGCGGCGGCGCTGAATGGGTTGGATGCGCTGGTATTCACCGGCGGCATTGGCGAACATGCGGCGGCTGTGCGCGAACAGGTGTGCGCCCGTTCCGACTGGCTGGGCATCGAGATGGACTCGGCGGCGAATGCGGAAGACCGCCAGCGCATTGACCGGTCCGGCAGTCGCGTTGCGGTGTGGGTGTTGCCAACCAATGAGGAACTGGTTATCGCCCGACATACTCGGCAGTTGGTGTTAGGGAAATAGCGGTAACCCGTGGAATCACCGGCGATCAATCTTCCAGCGTGGATTCATCGCCGGCAACTTAACCATGCGCATTCATGGAGATAAATGCTTATGTGCGTTCCCCGTTATTGTCCAAGGCGCGATGTCAATCAGGAAGAGATGAAGACGTTTCGCTGTGGCCGGTGTTGTCGCCGTAAGCAGTCGCATAACCAACACCGGATTGAGGAAACCCCGACCAAGATTCGGCGGCATTCCCGTCATCGGGTTGGAGAGCAAGCCATTTCCTGAAACCAGAATTGCGCGTTGTCTCGGGCGATAACATCCCGATCATTGTTGATTCAGTGATGTATGCTAAGAACGGCGACTGATAATAATCACTACAGACGCACGTTTCCTACGCCAAACTGGGAGGTTCTGTGTCGATGCCCGCATTAAACGATGATCAACCGATCCGTATCCTGCATTTATCCGATATCCATTTCACCGCTGGCAAAGCTTGGGATGCGGGTTCGGTATTACACGACTTAGTTGAATTCATTGCCGCAGAAGGGGAGCGTGGGCTAGTCCCCGATTTGGTGGCGATCACGGGTGATTTGGCTTTCGCGGGTACGGATGAAGAGTACCAATTAGCTAAAAATTGGCTGGATGAGCAACTCTGGCCAGCGTTACCGGAAGGTTTTCCTCATGATCGATTGCTGCTGGTGCCCGGTAACCACGATGTGGATCGCAAAAAAGTAGATTTTGTAGCTGAGACCGTCCAAACAGGTTTGTTAGGTGCTGGTGATCAAAATAAGATCGCCAAAGTCCTTGGCGATGTCGGACAGCGCGACGTATTGCTGAAGCGTCATGCCGCCTATCTGGAATTCCTCGAAGATTGGTTGAGCGAGGCACAACCGCTGCCGTGGTGGCAGCGATCTATCGAAATCGCTGGAACCCGTCTGCATATTGCCGGGCTTGATTCTGCTTGGATGGCGTGTGGTGACAAAGATCGTGGTTGCTTGCTACTGGGGCGCTATCAGATCAACCAGACGGTTCGTGATCAAAACGCCAAAAAAGCCGATTGGCGTTTGGCGCTGCTGCACCATCCCTGGGATTACCTCGCTGAATTCGACGTTCAGGAAGTGCGTTCGACGATCCATCAACACTGTGATCTGCTGTTGCGCGGTCATCTGCACGCTCCTCAAACCGAACGGGTTGTTCCACCGGATCTAGATCGTGCCTGCCTGGAGTTGGCTGCTGGTTGCATCTACGAGGACAGCCAATACCCAAACGCCTTCCAGTGGATCGAACTCTATCCTCAATCACGGCACGTCAAGGTCTTGTACCGCGCATGGAGTCAGGGTGCTTGGATCATCGACCGCAACCAGCCGAATTGCGAGAGCGGCGAGGCTGATTACGATCTGTCTTCGACGAGTCATGGCAAAGCAGGGGATGGTAGCAAAGCTTCAAAGGAGGGGTTTTCAAGCAATGGGAAACGCACCATCCA
>JAGRHK010000552.1 GCA_020444985.1 Candidatus Competibacteraceae bacterium | reverse complement strand
GGACGCCGCGTCGGTTGCTGAACGCCTGGAGTCGGTGAATCTACTGGAGGTGGCCAAACAGGTGGTGGTCGAGTACGCAGCGATTGCTGATGATCGACGTATCGACTTTGGTTTGCTGCCCAGCGATGCGGTGAGCGTGACCGGCGAGCCGGGCGAGTGGCGTACGCTGCTCGGCAATCTGGTCGATAACGCGCTGCGCTATACGCCGGCGGGTGGGCGGGTCGATGTGCAGGTGCGCCAGGTGGGCGCCGAAGCGGTGTTGAGCGTGACCGATACCGGTTTCGGCATCCCCGTTGAGGAGCGGGAGCGGGTCTTCGATCGCTTCTATCGCGGCCCGCAAGCGACAACGCCCGGCAGCGGGCTGGGGCTGGCTATTGTCAAGCGCATCGCTGATCGTTACCGCGCGCGCGTTGACTTGAGTACAGGGGAATCCGGTTCAGGGTTGTGCGTTACGGTGCGTATGCCAATCGTGTGGTGCGGGAAAGGAGTCGAATACCCAACTTAGCTTCTAGAGCACGGATTGAACCACCCCGGGTTTTGAGGAGGTTCCAATCTTTGAGAGAATGGAGCCATGAAGAAATTAGAGAAGTTTTCTCCTAAAGTGATTGAATGGGTGGGATGGTTTCGATGGCATCGAAGATCGGCTACTCAACGGAGATGCTCCGCCGCTGGGTGCGGCGGCATGAGCGTGACACGGACCAGCGCCCGGGGCGCTTCAGATTGCCGACATCATCCTGAAATGGGTGGATGCGAACACTGGAGCTGCCAAGGGCGCTGAATGATAAAGTGTGCATCAAGAGTAAGAGAATAATCCAATGGCGAGCTATTACGATCAAGGTCTCTCTCGAAGACCATCCAGGATGCCACACCGTCGTGCTGGGACTCTCGTGGTCTTGGGTGGAATTTTCCTTTTGTTCCATGCGAGCGCAGCCCTGACACAAGGGAATGATCGTGTGGAATTCCCGCAAGACTATCAGCGCGGTATCCACTACACCACCGTTGAAAGAGGTGGAATCCGGGAAGAATTATTTGCAAACCGAGAGGCGATCATGGCGGCAAAACAGGGAATCCCCTTGCCGAGCGGTAGCGTGATTACCATGGAAGATTATCGAGATGGACGCCTCTTTCGCTATATCGTGATGGAAAAACGTTCTGGATGGGGAGAACGGTACCCGGAGACACTGCGTAATGGCGATTGGGAATTTCAGTCTTTCCAGCCGGACCGAACCGTGAATCGCCACGAGAGTGTCAGTCGTTGCATGAGCTGCCATAAAGCGCAGTCGACACACGACTTTCTCTTTACGCTCGATCAGATGAAAAGCGTAAAGCTCGACTAACCAATTTTTTCATAAGAAGACCATCACCATGCGAGCAACTGTGATGTACGGTAGCGGCGATGTGCGGATCGAGCAGATTCCGGATGCCGGTTTGGTCGAAGCGACCGATGCCCTTATTCGCGTCACGCGCGCGTGCATTTGTGGCAGCGATTTGTAGCCCTATCGAGGTTTCCAACCACTGCCCGAGGAAGGGCAAGTCATGGGGCATGAAGCCATCGGGGTCGTGGAAGCGGTTGGGTCCGAGGTTCGCAAAATCAAAGTCGGCGATTTAGTGATCATGCCCTTCGCTTTTTCCGATGGCAACTGTGTCTTCTGCCATGAGAATCTGCACACCGCGTGCGTGCATGGGGGCTTTTTCGGATCGGGCGTCGCCGGAGCGCAGGCCGA
>JAGRHK010000551.1 GCA_020444985.1 Candidatus Competibacteraceae bacterium | reverse complement strand
AGGCGTCTGTGCTGGTCAACGGTTGCCCGGAGCCTACAACAACGCCTTCTGGCTGCGGCGCGGCATCCGCGAATCGGTGCCTCGCACCCTCGACGAACCGGACGGATGGCCTCAGTTGCAGATTCGCAGCGTTCTCGATGACGTCCAGTCGTTCATTGATGTCGGTGAAGACTTCGTCGGCGATTCCTTGCCAGCGCTTACCCCGTAGTGATGCGTTATTTGGATTCTTCTATCAAAACCCGCAGAATATGAGGAACCGTATCCCGACAAAATCATCAGACTGATTTTCATCCAGCCTCCGAGGGCATGAAACCTCCCAATTTTCCCTACAGCGACCTGCGCGGCGGACTCATTGCCGCCGCAGTGGTCCTGCCGCAAGCGACCGCTTTTGGCGTAACCGTATTCGCTCCTTATCTCGGCGCTGCCTCCGGGGCGTTGGCCGGTTTGGCCGGCGCGATTGGATTGTTATTGATCTCAGGCGGCGCTGGGGGAACCATTGGTCTGATTAGTGGCCCTACCGGGGCCAGTATGGCGCTGCTGAGCGGCACAGCCGTTCTGCTCGCCACCTCGAATGTGCCGCCTGAGATCATTGCGCCCGCCCTGTTCACCATCACCGTACTGGCTGGCCTGTTTCAATTGGCAATCGCTTTCGCGGGCGGCGGGCGATTGATGAAATTCATTCCCTACCCGGTATTCGCCGGTCTCGCCACCGGCATCGGCCTGTTGCTCATCAAATCCCAGATCAAACCCTGGCTTGGCATTAGTTACAGCGGTCTGTGGACACGCTGGTACTGGCTACCCATGGTCACGACCGCGATTGCCTTCTGCGCCGTCCGTTACGCGCCGCGCTTCATACCGAACATTCCTGGGCCTCTGATCGGTTTGGTCGGCGGCACATTGTTTTACCAACTCATTCTGTATCTCACTCATCCCCCTTCCGTTCCATCCTACTGGGTGATCGGCGCACTGCCACTCTGGTCAGACTTCGACCTGGCGCTGAATCAGTTCACGATCTGGTCAGCGCTGCCCTGGTCCCTGATCCTGCATGCGGCTTTCACCTTGGCGGTGCTCTGCTCGCTCAATACCTTACTAACGGCCGTGATCGCCGATACCACTACCGGCCAGCGCCACAACGCTCACCGCGAATTACTAGCGCAGGGTTTCGGACAGGTGGCGGTTGGCCTGTTCGGCGGCCTGGCCGGTGCAGCGAGCGTGGGCGGCACCACCACAGCGGTCCAGGCCGGCGCGCGCCGCTGGGCAGCGCTGACTGCGGGCATCCTTTTGCTCGTCTTGCTGCTATTCGCTGGCTCTATCGGTCAATGGCTGCCAACCAGCGCATTGGCTGGCATTATCATCGCTTCCGCGCTCAATCTGATGGAAAAAGACATCATTGCCTGGGCGCGGCAGCGTCGAACCCGACTGGATGCAGCGGTGGCGCTCCTGGTCACTCTGGTCACTTTCGTCCAGGATTTGATGATCGCAGTGCTGGTCGGTTTGAGCATCGCCATTTTGTTATTCATTCGCAGCCAGAGCCGCTTGCCGGTTATTCAGCGCCGACTGACCGCGCTCGAACGGCCCTCGGTGCGGAAACGTCCGGCGGATCAAGTTGAATGGCTGGCTCATCATGGCGACCGGATCGTCATGTACCATTTAAGCGGCATTCTATTCTTCGCCAAGACGGATCAATTGTTCGAGGAGATGCTGCCTGATCTTGATCGACGCTCCTGGGTGATCC
>JAGRHK010000550.1 GCA_020444985.1 Candidatus Competibacteraceae bacterium | reverse complement strand
GAGCATCAGTGCGACGTCAAAGGTGCTTCCGTTTACGGCGAACGCTCCGACGATGCAAAACAATAAGATCGCGGGCAGCAGCACACGGCGTGGTATCCGCATCACCTGGCGGCTGGCTTTAATGGCGCACCAGGCGACCGGCAACAACACTAGATTTGCTAAGATGAAAATCAAATAGATGCTGTAAACCAAGGTCCCCTGCTGTTCGAAAATCTCGGGGCCTGGTTTGAGATTCTTCATGTAGAGGACGCCGATCACCATGGCTGTAACCGAGTCACCTGGGATGCCGAAAACCAGGGCAGGGATCCAAGCGCCGGCCAGCGAAGAGGAGTTTCCCGCGGTTGCATCGGCGATGCAGTGGATGGACCCATGACCGTACTCGGAAGGCTGCTTGCTAAATTTCTTGGAAACCGCCACGCAGACCCAAGCCGCCATATCCGCACCAGCACCGGGAAGTATCCCAATGATCGACCCGATGGCACTGGAACGCAGCCAAGCCCAGGGGCGACTACGAAACAACCGCAGTGCCGGAGCAAGAATGCCTTTGCCCAAATGTGCCGCTGCCGGAGTGGGAACGGCATCCAAATTTGAAACGTTTCGGAGGACCTCCGACAAGCCGAACAGGCCGATCATCGCAGGAATAAAGTTGATGCCTTGAAACAGCTCCGGATGACCGAAAGTGAATCGAGCTTGGCCATGAACGGCGCTCAATCCAACTGTCGACAGCAGCAAGCCGATCGCAAGACCGGTTAGCGAGCGCGCTATGCCGGATCGTCCCACGACAACTGCGCAGCTCAGGCCCATAAGATACAACCAAAAATATTCGGTCACACTAAACCACGCGGCCATTTTCGCGAGCTGGTGGCCCAAGAGCATCAACACGCCCGCGCCAAGTAGCCCGCCCGATACGCTAAACCAAAGCGAGGTCCCCAGCGCCAATTCCGCTTGTCCGCGCTGCGCCAGCGCATAGGCGTCGTCGGCGTAGGCAGCCGAAGCGGGTGTTCCCGGAATCCTTACGAGCGTCGTCGGAATGTCACCCGCAAAAATCGCGCAGGCCACCATCGTGACAATGGCGGCCAGCGCCGGAACGGGCTCCAACCAGTACGTCATCGGCACGAACAGCGCAACGCCCATGGTTGCGGTCAGGCCCGGCATCGCTCCCAAGAATACGCCATAACAGGCGGAGCAGATCACGATGATCCATACCGCTGGATCAAGAAACACCTGTTGCAACGCGTGTAGTAGGTCACCATTCATGTGTGATCACCAGCCCAATAGCCCGCGCGGAAGAGGAACTCGCAGTCCGACTGCAAAAACTTGATAGACGCAAACACTCAGAATAGCGGCTAGTGGCAGCGCAATTCGCAAACGCACGCGGAAGAAGATAAGCAAGCCACCAACCAGCATCACTGCAGTGAGCATAAATCCCAGCCATTCTGCGGATAATAAGTAAAAAATGGCGGCTCCCATCACGGTTGCCATGGGGCGGATACTCTCGGCCACTTCAGTAAATTGCGTTGGTGCGCGGCGTGATTGCCAAGCCACGCTTCCCGCTGTCAGTAGCAAGAGCATAGCGATCGCCGTGGGAAAAATCATCGGCCCAAAATGCTCTTCATTGATCGAACTTAGCGCCGGGCCGGTAAGCACGTCGCGGAATATTTCATCTTGGTGAGCAAGTGTCTCTGCAAACGCGGCTGGTCCCTCGATACTGAGATTGAATCCAGCGCCGCTCATGAATGCGGCGAGTTC
>JAGRHK010000054.1 GCA_020444985.1 Candidatus Competibacteraceae bacterium | reverse complement strand
TCCCCCGCACCCCCTCCAGAGTCCGGAAATCAGCGGCCCAGAGTTCAGAGCGCCAGAGGTCAGCGCAATCGAACAGGGGCCGAACGCAACACGACCCGAAAACCGCTGAAGTTGAGGCGAAGGGCGGGGTGAAGCCTGTAGCGGACGGCACAGCGCGCGAGGTCAGGACTACTGCGCCACGAACCGCCGCGCACGACCCGGAGCACGTCATCGTCTGCTTCCAGACGCTCCCGGTTCACGTCGTTGGAGTCGTAGGGATACCGAAACTCAGGTTCGACCCAATCCCGACCCCACAGGCTGCGCGTCCATTCCCAGATGTTGCCACTCAAGTCTTCGCAACCATATAAACTGCGCCCTCGTTCGAAGCAGCCGGGTGTGCTAACAGCGTTTACGTTGGCATTACAATTTGCGTTGTCGGATACAAATTCGTCGCCCCAGGGGTAAGCTCGTTGCGGCAATGGGTTGTCACGCCACTTCGCGGCCACGAACGAAAAGCCCTGACCAACGGTCGTGACTTGAACCGGGACCGGGAGACGCACCCCGCCACGGGCCGCTTTCTCCCACTCCGCTTCCGACGGCAGATCCACGCGCCAGCCTTCCGGAAGCCGTTCTCGCCAAAAGTGACTGAGCCAAGCGCAAAAGGCTTGCGCATCGTACCATGACACCCTTACTGACCGATTCTCCAGATCGAGCAAGCGGCCAGCATCATGCTTCTGATAGCCGCTGGAAATGACAAACTGCCGGAATTGCGCCACCGTCACCGGCGCTTGCGCAATCCAGTAGTCGTAGTCCAGCGCCGTATTGCAATGCAGTTCTGCATTTTCATCACCCTGCTCGCCCATCCAGAATGGCCCGCGTGGTACGGCAGCAAAGCGCAGGTGTTCAACATCCAGCAGATGCGAGCGGGGATCGCCCAAACGGGCGAGCAGATCGCCCGCCAAGGCCCGCTCTCGGGCAGGAAGCATCGAACTACGCAGTAGCCGCACCTGCCAGTTGCGGACGCGCTGACGTTTGTTTTCATGCCGCTGTTGCAAGGCAGGGTCATAGGTCGACAATCCGGTCTCGCGCAGCACCTGAGCCGCCAGCAAGGCGCCCCATTGGGCCTCGTTGTTCGGTTCGGGCGCATCCTCAGCGGGTGCTTCTTGCTGGGTGCAGAGTTCTTCGACCAGCTCCCAGATCGCACTCGGCGTATCCTTCGAGCGTATTGCAGCCAGCAAGGTGACTTCACGCCAGCGGTTGGGATCGGTCTTGACCCGGCGGCTGAGCGTATCGGGGAAGTCGACGCGCCCCAAGTGGCAAGCGGCCAGATACTCTTGAAACGAACGATGGGGGAACTGGTACAACTTCTCGCCGTGCGACGCAAGCAAGCCAGCGCGGTCGCGCAGATATTCCTCCAGCCGGACGAACTTCGTGTCAGGTTGATCCGTAGACGCAGCCATCAACGCCGCAATCAAATCGCTTTGGTGAATGTCGGCGGTGCCAACCAGCGAGGGCTGGTTGAGATGCGCGGTGTAAGCCAGTTTGTCCAGCTCCCGGCGAATATTCTCTCGACTGGCGTTCAACCATTCGCTCAGGCTAGGTTCAATGACGATCGGCTGGCCACTTGCGGTGCGGCGCAGCTTCAGACCTTCCCACTCGTCGAGCAACATCTCCACCGATTGGGCGTAGAGCTCCTCGCGGTTCTCGGGCAGTGAGCCACCACCCTTGGTTTGCAACCGCACCATCAGGGTCAGCAAGAGCGGTCGCTCCGCCAGCTCGCGCAGTTCGGTGCGCTGCGTGGCATACTTGAGTACTTTAGCGCGGGCTTGGGCATCCTCATTCGTCAGACGGAACAGATCCTGGGCCATGTGGGCATACCAGGCATCAATGAACCGTTCGATCTGGCCACGCGTGAACCGGAGCAGTTCCCTCTCAGCAAAGCCATCCAGCTTCCAATCCTGACGTTGATAGGCATAGGTACGACTGGTGACGAGGAAGCGACAGCCCCGGTAAATACTGGCGAATCCCTGTACCGCTTGTTTCACTTGCTCACGCCGCTGCAACACGTCAGGTACCTCATCCAGCCCGTCTAGCAGGATTAGCCCACCCTGGCCCAGCAATTCAGCCTGTAGATCATCGGCATAGCGTTGCAGTTGATCGGGCAACTGCTTGACGATGTGATTCCATAAGTCGTCGGCGCTGGCGGGGTGGTCTGCTGTAGGCAGATTGGCTGCGAAATCACGCAGCACTACCCGCACTGGCAATAACGCTGGGTGCGTCCAGCGCTGCGGCCTGGGTTCTTTGTTGGCATTGTCATCCGGCTCGGGGGGAATAGGCGTACACAGTAGCTTGAGATGAGTGGTTGCGTGACTAAGCACTTCGCCGGCCATGCACAAAGTGACGAAATTCAGGAACGTAGTTTTGCCACTGCCCGGCCCGCCCATCAGCACCAGATACTGTTCTTGGTCGAGCGCCTCCAAGGCGGACTGTCGGGCTGTATCACGGTCCGCCCTGGCAAGCAGGCGCTCGCCTGCCGTGTGCGGGTACGCTTCGCTAGCGTCGTGGCCTTGCGTCAGCAGCGCGGTGTAGACCGAAGATAGTTGTACCGGCGCGCCGCTGTCGCTTGTGAATAACGGTAGATCGTTTGCCTGTGTGCTTAGCCACGCGAGATAGGCGCGTCGCAAGTCGCCCGCACGAGCACCAGATTGGGTCGCCTGATGGATGATGGTCTGATACGTGGTATCGCCAGTTACGATAGGTCCGCTAACGGTACTGGCAACGACCCCACGCTGGCTGGCAGCCCGGGCGCGTTTACCCTGCGCTATCACGCTGCCGCCGTCGGCCTGGGCCTTCTTAGCGCTGCCCTGTGAACCGATCTGGTTATGACCGATGAAGTTGCCACCGCCGGTATTGACGTTGCCCCTGACATGGGCGCCGCCGCCCGTGTCGATATACGTCTGCGTCCCGATGTTAATACGCGTCTGCGTCCCGGTGTTGATATTATCGGTGTTATCGCCGCCAACGATCACGCCCCTTGGACCTACTGCCTTTGCCTCTGGCCCGTGCGCCATCACGCCACCCGGTACAGTTTTTTCACTCGGTTCCGGTTTGAATTCGATAAAGCCACTTGCGGCCAGCTTGTCCAGTTGCTGATTAAAATGGGATTTCAATGCATCGATATTCTTGTAAGCGGTGGCGAAATGGCCCAAGGCTTTCAGCTTTTTCTTGAACGCCAATAAGCTCATCACATCATCTTCATTGATGCTGCCCGTATGGATCGGCGCATCCTTGAAGTAGGTGAAGATGAAAGGCTTGTGGGTAGCCTTGAACTGGCCGAAAGCGGTCTCGAATTCCTCTTCGGTGTAGGGGCCGACCTTGGTAAAGAACAACATGACGAAGAGGTCGCACTCGCCAATCGCCTGATTGTACTCGTCTTGCAACCGTGTTTGCGACATCACGTCGAGAAAGTCTTCCCATAGGATCAGCTTGAGGAAAACCCCTTGGTCGACCCATGCCTTGTTTTTGCGAGCGATGAAAATCTCGAATTCCTGTCGGTCTTCCTTCAATTCCGAGGAAGACGCGAGGAAAATGCTTTTGGTCAGCATGGTGACGGTCTCCTGTCCACTGCGCCGTTTTCTAAACAGGTGAAAAGCCGGGTTCTCGGGTTTGTTTGCGCCGCTGAATAGGCAGAACAGGGTGGTCAGGCCAGTATGTATCGCGGTTTTCTTCGTCTCAGGCCGCCAAGATTCCCTGACGCCGTGCGGCGTCTAGCCACTGGGGAAACTCGTTCAACAACCGGTCGTACAATTCGGCATCCTTGATTGTGTGACAACTCCCCGGCCTGAAGGCCGAGGCTTCCGGTGGGTCACCCCAATCGGTTCCTGCTTCACCGTTCGTTGCCGCCCCGGATAAACCGGATAGGTCTCACACAAACTCCACAGGCGTTAGCTTTCCGAGTGCCCCTCGGTAGCGCTTTTACGAATCTAATGTATTCTGAGCTGCATGGCACCGGCTAAGATCGCTTTGCCTTCCTGATCGATATTAATGGCTGCGTTGCGATCGCGGTGGTGATGGGTGCCACACTGGGGACAATCCCATTCCCGTAGGTGGAGCGGTAACTTTTCGCGTGTATAGCCACAGCCGGGAGTGGAGCAGCGTTTTGAGCTGGGGAACCAGCGATCGATCTGCACAAACGTGCGTCCGGCCCATGCGGCTTTGTAGGTCAATTGGCGGATGATCTGCCCCCAACCCACATCCGCAATCGACTGGGCGAGTTTCGGATTTTGCAGCAGGTTTTTCACCGCGAGGGTTTCTGCGCTGATGACTTGGTTTTCGTGAATCAGCTGCGCGGTGAGTTTGTGGTTGAAATCGGCCCTTTGATCGGCCACCTTGGCGTGGAGTTTGGCGACCTTTAAGCGGGCCTTACGCCGGTTGTGGGAGCCTTTGACTTTGCGGCTGAGCTGCCGCTGGGCTTTGGCGAGCCGTTGCTGGCTGCGGCGATAAGGACGCTTGTTCTCGAACGTTTGGCCATCGGAGCACACGGCAACGGCATTGATCCCCAAATCGATGCCGACGGTCTTGGCAACAACGGGCTGGGGTGCGATGTTTTCCTGGACCTGAAAACTAACAAAATAGCGTTCTGCGCGATCCTTGGTAATCGTCACCGAGGTGATTTTGGCAGTCTCGGGTAGTGCTCGATGCCAACGAATCGCTAAAGGCGTAGATTGCTTAGCGAGCTTGAGCTGCCCATCTTTAAAGCTAAAGCCGTTGTCCATGTACCGCGCACGCTGTATCTGGTGCTTTTTCTTCTCGGTCGGGTAACGCGCTAATCCTTGAAAGAAATTGGCAAACCCTCGGTCGAGGTGCCGCAAGGATTGCTGCAAGCAAACGTTGGATACGGCGTTGAGCCACACGAACTCCGGGTCTTTCTTCAGCGCCGTGAGCATTTTTGCCGTTTCGTTGTAATACACTCGTTCCTGGCGCTCGTACCACGCATCGGTGCGCAGCTTCAAGAAGTGGTTGTATACCACCCGACAACAGCCAAACGTCTGCGCGAGTTGCTGCTGTTGGGCTTCGGTGGGATAACACCGAAATTTGTAGCCACGCTGAATGTCTTGCATGTGGTGTAGTTTGATACCCTAAATATAATCCGTCAAAACCTTAAAACCCTATCCCGCTACGCGGGAACGCTATCCTTCCCCGCCCTGAACGACGGGGTCTGCCGCGCACCGGATCACCCGCTCGACATAGCCCTCGATTTCGTCCAGAGTCACCGGCGGCAGTCGGTAAGCGTTCGTGCCAAACAATGGACGCTGAAATATCCAGCACCAAC
This sequence comes from Candidatus Competibacteraceae bacterium, assembly GCA_020444985.1. Classification (GTDB taxonomy): domain Bacteria; phylum Pseudomonadota; class Gammaproteobacteria; order Competibacterales; family Competibacteraceae; genus UBA2383. The sequence goes on along the minus strand of JAGRHK010000054.1, from coordinate 2,978 downwards.
ACCACCTGGGCACGCATGGCCCTCGATGCCATGCTTATTCGCGGCGAAAGCCGCTTTCTTGCTCAGGTCAACAATGCGCTTGCGCAGATCGATGGCCATCGAATAGATGCTCCGTGATTGAAGAGTCAAGCAAACAATAAATTTAGCGGGTATCCGATAACAATGATTCCATATCTTCTAAACATTTTTGCAGATCTTGATTGATTTGCAGCGCATTTTCAGCAAGTATGCGACGGTAATTTTTGACGGCTAACAATAATCGGTATTCCGCTTTTTGCCTCATAAAAACTTGCCCATTTGGGCATGTTTTTGGCGTGGCATCCAATACGCCGAGCCAGCGCCGCACGGTATTGGTAGATTTTCCAAGCACAAGAGACAATGCGGGGCGTAACGCCTTTTCACCGGCCTTGGGTCTGCCTTCGCGCTCTACAAATCCAGCTTCCCGAAGCCGTTGGACGAGCATAGAGATTTCATCTCTGGAGTACGATTTACGCTGAGTATTCTCACTGGTTTCGATGGCCAGGGCTCTCGCTGCATCGTCTTCTGCGTTAAAAGGTAGAATCATCACCGGTACTTCTTCCGTATCCAATGAAGATAGCGCCGTTAAGCGTTCTATGTCGGCTTGTTGTTTTACGGTTAGATGAGTTTCGTCTAATCCAGAAATTTCCAACCATATCTTGACGCGAACCGCGCTGTCAGGCTGGGCTAACAATTTCAGCGCGGCGAGGCGATGCGCACCGGCCAACAGATGTCCTTCACAATCAACCGCAGGTGGCTCCACCAATCCCACTGCATCAATGGATTCAGCCAGATTCAGGACGTGATTCGGCTTAAGCGCACGCGAATCACCTCCGGGCCGCAAGCGAATGGCTGAGAGAGGAAGTGTACCTCGTCGGGCATGCTCGCGCTCCATCCAGCTAACGGCCTGTCGAGCCTGGGCTCGCCCGGCGGAAGCTGCATCACTTTGAATCAATCGATTACCGGGACGCTTCGCCATTTCGCAACCACTCAATGATGTTATGAAGATCTGTCATCCCTCGGCACTGCTGAGGCGCTGTGCTGACTATAGGGGTCCGCTCTGTAGTGGCAAGCGATAAAGCAACATCTTGTCGAATGAGCAGGCGATCAACATCTGCAAACAAGGCGATGAGCGCCGCTTCCAAATCCTTATCCAGAGTACGCCGCAAATCCACGCGGCTCATGACCAGCGCCCAGCGTTGCGCACCTTGTCGTTGCTTCTGGCAACGTACCGAAAGCGTTTCGATGACGCGAGCAGCTCCCTGGATAGCGAAGGGGTGGGCATCGACGACCACCAGCGCCGTCTCTGCCGCCACTAAACCCAATCGTTCAAGATGATCCCATCCGGGGGGGCAATCAAAAATGATGGCGGTATGCTCAAACGGCGCAATGGCATCCGCAAGCGCCTCAGGATCCAGCCGCATCACTTCATGGCCCTTTAACCCTGGACCACCTGGCAAGACCCACAAGTTATCCGAAATCTGTATCGGAGCAGGATTCTCACCCAAGAGCAGCTCCGCTGTGCCTGGCAGCGTCGGGTCGGCTCCCAAACCCCAAGCCGCATTACTTTGCGGGTCCAGATCGACGAGCAAAACCTGTTCTCCCTGAACCGCCAAAACAGACGCAATCCCACAAGCAATCGTCGTTTTTCCAACGCCTCCTTTTCCAGCAGCTACAGCAACTTTCATCATTCCCCTGATTCCTGTAGGGCGAAAGCAATTAACCGGCGACTCAGCCAGATGCCTTGGCGTTGCATATTGTCCAATGCCTCCCGGACAGGCACCGGATACCCTTGTTGTTTAGCTTTAAGCAGGATGCCGATGCTGCCTGTAACCTGCAATCCACAAATTCGTGCAATGCGTCGTCCGACTGCTTCGTCAATACAGACCAGCGGTACACCTTGATCCAGCGCCGTTTGAATAACGGATGCCTCGCCGGGATCAAGGGAGTTTTTGAGGTAGGGTGAGATGGGGGTTGGAGTACTGATTTTGTGGAGCCAGTCGGCTCTTTCGAATACATCAACTGCAAAGCCATAGCGGCCACCGGCCTGTACTTCCTGGCCAACTTCGTACGGAATATGGACACGGGTGTAGATCGCTTGTAATAAGTCTAAATGGCCCAGACCGGCAGTGAGCGCTAACAAGGGTGTCGTATTGACGACAATGGTTTTTTGGTCAGGCATGGTCAATATCAGCGCGCAATTCATCTTCATCCAGATCAATGACCGGTACGCTATAGTCCGGTAGCCGTAGTAAAAAACTGATTCGGTCCATACCTGCCAGTTCTGCCGCCATTCCGGATGAAAGTTTTTTCATCTCATAGAGTTTTACCGCCATTGCCATTTTGGCTTGCTGTTCAAATTCAACTGGAGTTTGGTGTAAAACATCCGGTAGATAATTAGAATATGAAATTTGCATCAGCATTAAAAATCTCCAAAAATAAAAATACGTGAGATAGAAAAAATCAGTATTAAATTCAGATCCAGACTTCCGCCGATCACGATTTCCCCGGCGCATCCGGCAATACAATCCGCCGTTTCTTCCGGTACGTGACTTTAGGCATCGGCTTTTCCGTCGCCAGCGATTCGTCGAAGCGCGCGTCCCGCCTCGACGGTGGCGCGCCGGGCCGGGGGTGTACTGGATTGGCCGACCGGTCGGCGGCGGGGCCAGACGTGTACGTTTTCCGCGCGGCGCGTTCGGCGGCCTCACGGGCCAAGCGCCGTTTGCGCGCTGAATGAGATTCGGGCGTGATCCCCTGCGCAATCAGCGCAGCCTTGTGGGCGGCGATTTCCTGTTGCCGCCGTTCGTGTTCCGCCTTGCGCGCCGCTTTGGCCTCGCGGTTGCGCCGTTCGATCTCGCGTTGTTGGCGGCGTTTTTCCTCGCGGGCTTTCTCGTCCCGGCGGCGCTGGGCTTGGGCCTGCTGGCGCTGCTGGGAAGCTTCCAATAGTCGCGTCGCAGCGG
>JAGRHK010000549.1 GCA_020444985.1 Candidatus Competibacteraceae bacterium | reverse complement strand
CGTGACCAACAAACCTGGCTGGCTGACCGAACCCTTGGTAAAGGCGTTGGGCTTATGGTCGCGAGCGGCCTGCGTTGTGAGCGGCGACACGCTGGACAAGCGCAAACCCGACCCGGAACCCCTGTGGCACGCCTGCGAACAAATCGGCGTCGCGCCCGCGCATTCACTGTATGTGGGCGATGCCGAGCGCGATATACAAGCCGGTAAACGCGCTGGAATGCGGGCGCTGGTCGCGGGATTTGGCTATCTGAGCGTTGATGATCGACCCGAGGAATGGGGAGCGGATGGTATTCTCCGGCAACCGCTTGACCTGCTGACCTGGATCGGTACAGGATCAGTTGCGATTCAACTATCCCAAAATCCGCCGCCACCAGGGCGGGGTAGCTGAGAGGCTGGCGGCGCGCGCCCATAAAATGGTGATGTTGTCCTGATGCGGCCGCTTATGAGCCACGACTGCCGCCAATAACGCCTGGCAGGGTGTTCCATCCATCGGTTGATTTTTCAACATCGCTGCAATCTGTTGTTCGCTCAATGTCAACAGACCATCACTTGCCAGCAGAATCTGATCGCCCTCCTCAAGCGCATGGGCTTGGTGCGACAAATCCACCAAATCCAGCGCATCGCCGGTGATCGCACTCATGAGCGCGTTACGATCTGGATGGCGGGCAGCGGTATCGGCGCTTATTTCACCTGCAGAAACCCGGTGGGCCAGGATACTGCGATAGGCGTGATCCTCATTCAGCCGATGCAAGCGCCCTTGCCGCCATAGCCACAGGGGTGAATCGCCCACGCTGATCCAGTACAACCCTTCCTCGGCCAGCACTACCGCTAACAGCGTGCAACCCATGCCAGTCAAGGCTTCCGGGTCTGTAGCCGCTTCCCGGCCCATCTGCGTATTGACATGCAACAAGGTTTGTTCGAGTCGCTCGGGAATTGTAATCGCGGATACCGCGTCATACATTTTAATAAACTCGCGCACTGCCAAGGCGCTGGCCAATGCGCCACCCTGTTCGCCGCCCATCCCATCGGCCAACACTAACAGCAGGTCGCCTGCTTCCAGCTCCGACGGCAGTTTGAACACGCCATAATCATCCTCCTGATGCACACGGCTGCCTTGCGCCATCCCTTCATCATGAATCCACATTGCCATGCCGTGTTCTCCCTATCAATGGTCTGCGCACCAATCGAAGCCGGGACCGCATAATGGCACAAACCGTAAACGAGTTTGCCCGATCTGCAGCGTTTCATTACCCTGCAGTTCCACGGATTCGCGAATCATGTGCCCATCCAACCAGGTTCCGGTAGCCGCCGACTGCAAATAGAATCGCCGGGACCGCATGGTATAAATAATGGCGGCTTGATTCTCGGACACAATGGCTTCATCGCCAAAGTTCAAGCAAAGACGCGCGCCTGCGCCTCGTCCGATGTCGTTGACGCCATAACCCAGAGGCAACACCGCGCCACGTCCAGGGCCAGCAATGACGACCAGCCAGCCCACGACCAGGTCGGACAAAGTATTGGTTGTCGTCGTAGGCGAGGTTGTCCCTACTGGGATAGCCGTTGGCATCCCCTCCGTTCGAGGGCGACTGCTGGCTTCTGAACGGGTAATGCGACGCGTCGGTTCAATAGGGGAACCTGGGGTAGTCGTTGGCATTCCTTCTGTTCGAGAGCGGCTGCTGGGTTCCGAACGGGTAATGCGACGCGTCGGTTCAATAGAGGAGCCTGGGGCAGTCGTTGGCATTCCTTCTGTTCGAGGGCGGCTGCCGGGTTC
>JAGRHK010000548.1 GCA_020444985.1 Candidatus Competibacteraceae bacterium | reverse complement strand
TGTAATGCCCGCTTTGCGCGCCAGCGCCTTCATCAGCGATGACAGCAGCACGAAACCGGAGTCGCAGAACACCGGGATGGAAACGACATAGCCAACGCAGCCCATCGCCAGCGGCACATTTTTTTCGCCGGTCAGGCGCAGCGTACTGGTTGCCAATCGATAAGCGCCGCCGGATTTCTCCAGAAATGTGCCGATGATCGAACCCGCCAGGATCACAATGCCGATATAGCCGATGGTGCCGCCGAAGCCGTCGTTCACCGATTTCACCACGTCCGGTAGCGGCATGCCCGATAAGATGCCGAAGCCAAAGGCGGTGATCAGCAGCGCCAGGAAGGGATGGAGTTTCAGAACCGTCGTCGCGACGACGATAAAAGCGATGGCAAGCACTAACAGAAAGAGTAACCACATGATCGTTATTTTCTTCTCGTGAAAGTGGAATACAAGTGGGGTATACCCGCCGTTGCGTCAGCAGCGGCCTGCTCGAAAAACGCGCACCGCCTATTTGGTAGCGACAGCGCGATAATCGGATTCTATTGCATTAATTCTTGATAAACACAATCCTTGGTGATTATCAAATTGTAGAACGCAGTAGGCACGACTTATTGGCGGCCTAAAGCCCAGCGAGGATCGCCAGGCCATGCTTTAAAGGAATGCGCGCAATGGACCTGGGTTCCATTACTCTCACCATCGAGATGAATTCCCAGTCCAACCACCAGGGTTTGCGCCAGACAAAAGGACGTGGTCAACGAACGAAATGCCCGCACCTCGGCATCGTGAATCTCAAAGTACACTGTGGCATAGGGCGCGATAGGGCTGAGAGTGCTATCGGTGATGACAATGACGGGTATTTGCTTGTCAGCCGCCTGCTTCACGACGTGCGCCGTCTCCGGCGCATAAGGTTGGCTACTGACGGCTAATAATACATCCTCGCTCCCAATGGTGCTGGTTTGTTCGAACAGCATACCGCCGTTGCCGTCGAGAAGACGCGTGTTGCGCCCGATCTGACTAAAACCATAGGTCAGATATGCGGCCACGGCGAAGGACCGACGCATACCCACGACATGGATGTGACGCGCTTGCGCCAATCGTTCGATGGCCTCCTCCAGAGGTTGCGCCGCGATGTTCCGCTGTAGATGTTCCAGGGACAGGATGTTGGCAGCGGCGAATTCTTGCAACACGTCCGCTACCTTGGGTTGCGCCGCCGACCCATTCTGCTCATGGAACAACCGGATGCGTTCGCTATAGCTGGGCGCTTGTCTGGATAAGTGCTCCTGAAAAACCCGCTTCATTTCACTGAAACCGGAATAGCCGAACGCCTTGGCGAAGCGGATCAAGGCCGAAGGCTGTACTTTCGCTTCCTCAGCGATCACGGCAATCGGTTGTAAGGCCATGTCATTGGGATGGTGCAGCGCAAAGCGGGCAATCTGCTGAAGTCGCTTGCTCAAATTATTATGTTGCGCAGCGATTTCAGCCCGCAGGGAATCTAAATCTTTAGCCGGAAATGAGGACATCAATCGGTCTCTACCAGAAAATTGCTGCAAAATAGGGCGCTGCCCACCAACAGCCGCACCGTTATCATCCAGCATGATGCAAAAACCACGGAGTCGCTTCCTCTCCATCAAACACCCATGTCGGGGATGAAGCAGACGCCTGATGGTGAAAAGGGGCTATCCTGGCGTATAAATTCGCAAAATTCTTGCCAATGATATGCCTTTGACACTGACCTTTTCATTTTGGTCGCTTCAATCACTTCTGATCCTGCTTAACGAGCACTTG
>JAGRHK010000547.1 GCA_020444985.1 Candidatus Competibacteraceae bacterium | reverse complement strand
CGTCAAGATCGATATGCTGACCACATCCGAAGAAGAAGTGCGTCGTCTGGTTCCACGTTTACGCCAGCGCAACAAAAAGATCGCGCTGATGGCGGAGCGCATCGAGACGCAATCCGTTCAGGAACTTTGTCAACTTCTCAAGTTTGACTATCTGCAGGGTTATTACTTTTTCCAACCGAAACTGCTCAAGTTCCAAAGTCTCCCAACGAATCAATTGGCTGTGCTGCAATTGATCAGCAAGCTGCATAATCCTGATATCGAAATCAAACAGATCGAGGTATTGATTAGTCAGGATGTCTCTCTCGCCTACAAGCTGTTACGCTACATCAATTCCGCCTACTTCAACCTGCCCAGGCGCATCGACTCCATCCAGCGCGCGGTGGTGATGCTGGGGCTGAAAAGTATCCGATCCTGGGTCACGCTGATTGCGCTGGCCAACATGGAAAACCGTCGCAGCGACCTGATTATGCTTGCCTTGGAACGGGCCAAGATGTGCGAGTTGCTGGCGGATGCCCTCAAGCTCAAGCAAAAGGATTCCGGTTTCACCGTCGGGCTGTTATCGGTGCTAGTCGTCATGACTCACGCGCCGCTGGAAGCGATCCTGGATGCTTTGCCCCTGGAGGAGGAAATCAGCAAGGCCCTGTTGCACCATGAGGGGCCGCTGGGACGGATTCTGGCTTGTGTTCTGGCCTATGAGCGCTGTGACTGGGATTCCCTCGATAACCTGGGTTTGGAGCCAAGTCAGCTCAACGATGCTTACATGGCCGCGATGGCGGATGCCCACCAAGCGGGCTATGAACTGCTTAAAGGTTAAGGTTAAGGTTAAGCGTAAGCGATCGCCACCATTATGGGTTATCGCACGCGGGTGCGAGCGCGGGCGCTCCATTGCCAAACATAGGCAGTCCCACTCCAAATAGTGGTCAGTGCAGTCAGATCGATCAGCGCGTTCAGCAACTCGCTCGGCAGGGTGGCCATGCCATAATGAATGATGACGGCGCAGACCAGGATTAGCTGCAACAAGGTATTCAACTTGCTGATCATGAGGGGCGCGGCGGCTAGGCGCTCAATCAGAAAATGGTAACTGATCGCACCGCCGATGATGATGAGATCACGTAAGACCACTAGCGCCACCAGCCAACTGGGAAGTTCGTTCAACCAGCCCAACGCCAGGATGGCGCCCATGAGCAGGAGTTTGTCAGCAATGGGATCCAGAATGCCGCCAATTTCACTGGTCCAGCCATAATATTTGGCCAGGAAGCCATCCAGCGCATCGGAAACGCCGGCAATTACGAATAATACCAGGGCGAGATCGTAGCGTTCCCTGAGGAGAACCCACAGGAAAGGCGCTACGAGTAGAATTCGCAAGCCAGTGATTAAATTGGGAATATGACGCGCTTTGAGTAGCAAGGACATTACGGTGTCACACCGCTCCCACTGGGGTTGACAGAAACTCCCGGCATTCTGACCCGGGCCGCGCGTTAAGCGCCAATATTATCTTGCACAATTTTAAAGTGTATGTGAACTGGGGGTATAACCGCGATTGATGATTGATGATTTAACCCAGTCAAATATGATAAAAATATTGCAGCGTCCTCAGAGACGCGATGGAGATTATCATGAATGATGCATCGCAGGATTCGCTGTTCGTCCGTGCTTATCGGCAGATGATCGAACGGATGAAAACCCGGCTGGAGGAATTGGAGCATGCTGAAAAAGCAGCACTGCCCCACTTGAACGCCAGCATTGAGCACGCTGCTGAAAAAGCGGTGGAGCTTGGTGAGTTGAGCCGCGAGGAAGCCCAATTGATCGGAAGCTATCTG
>JAGRHK010000546.1 GCA_020444985.1 Candidatus Competibacteraceae bacterium | reverse complement strand
ATCCGAGCAAGCTATTTTGCAGGCGTTACGCGCGGTGGCGGCGGATCACACTACGCTGGTCATCGCGCACCGGCTGTCGACCATTGTCGATGCGGATCAAATTCTGGTGCTGGAGCATGGCCGGGTCAGCGAGCAGGGTACGCACCGGGAATTATTGCAACAGGATGGCCTGTACGCGCAGATGTGGGCCTTGCAGCAACAGGAACAAGCGGCCCAGGAAGAAGAACGCTTGCTGCGCCTCGATTGACCCCGCAGTTACTCATCAGACGCCAGCAACGCGCGTTCCGTCTCGCCAAGCGTCACCATGACGCCGGCCTGTTGACGATGCAACCAGGCCAAGCGTTCATGCCGGTCGGTGAAATCCTCATCGTCTTCGCCGGTATTCTCCAACAGGGCAGTCAACGCCATGATGGCCTCTTCCAGTTCGTCCAATTCATCCAGCAGGTCGCGCTGCTGGCGGCGCAATGCGTGAGACATCAATCCATTCCCATGACGTTACGATTTCCAAAAATTTCGCGGGGGCTAGCGAAGACCGTCTTAAAGCGGCGGCCGGTTCGGTCGTAAAATGCCTGCCCCTGCTTTATATCAATGCACCAGTTGATTCAGGTCGAAAATCGGCAGCAGAATCGCCAACACGATCACCAGCACGACGCCGCCCATCACCAGAATCAGCATCGGCTCGAAAATTCCCAGCAATGCGGCAATCAAGGTTTCCGTCTCGCGCTCCTGCTGTATTGCCGCCCGCTCCAGCATACTCTCCAACCGGCCGCTGGCCTCGCCGCTGGCGATCAACTGCACAGTCATCGGTGGAAAGTAACCGCTGTTGCTGATGGCTTTTTGCAAACTGGCCCCTTCCTTTACCCGCACAGCGGCTTGCTCGACAGCTTCCCGCATCGGTAGATTACTCAACACCTGCGCCGAGATGCGCATCGCCTCCAGCACCGGTACGCCACTCGCCATCAGAATGCTGAACGTGCGGGCGAAGCGGGCGGTATTCGCGCCGCGCGTCAACCGGGCAATCAAGGGCAGCTTGAGCAGGATTCGATGCATGCGCCGCTTGAAACCGATCCGCCGCAGTGCGTAAACCCCGCTGACAATGCCAACGGCCAGTCCACCCAACACCAGCCCGCCGTATTCACGCAGAAAATCGCTGAGCGCGATCAATCCCCGGGTCAACGCCGGCAACTGCTGGTTGAGACTGCTGAAGACCTGCACAACCTGGGGCACCACGTAGGTCAACAGGCCCGCGACAATCAGAATGGCGACCCCGGTCAACAACAACGGATAAAACAGCGCCAGTCCAACCTTTTGGCGCATCTGCTGGCGGGCTTCGGTGTAATCGGCCAGCCGCTCGAACACTACGTCCAAGTGACCAGACTGCTCCCCAGCGGCGACCGTTGCCCGATAAAGCTCCGGGAACACCTGGGGAAAATCGCCCAACGCGACTGCTAGGGTATGCCCCTCCAGCACCCGGGCGCGCACTGCGAGCAACAGACCATTCAATCGCGCCCGCTCGGCTTGCCGCGCCACCGCGCCCAGAGCCTCCTCCAGAGGCAGCCCGGAACCAACCAGGGTCGCCAGTTGCCGGGTAATCAGCGCCAAATCCGTCGGACTGATGCGGGGCCGAAACAGTTGCAGACGACTCGCGCGCTCCCGGCTGGCGACTTCCTCAACGCCCAGGGGGTTGAGATGACGCTCGCGCAGTAACTGGCGAGCCATGCGCGGGGTATCGGCCTCGATCAATCCTTTGCGCTGACGACCACGCTCATCAAGCGCGGCGTATTGGAAGGCAGGCATTAATCCTCCCGCGTGACCCTCACCAGTTCC
>JAGRHK010000545.1 GCA_020444985.1 Candidatus Competibacteraceae bacterium | reverse complement strand
CCAGGAACTGACCTGGTTCGACGGAACGCGCATTTACGATGCCGATGCTCCCGGCCAACCGGGAATGTTAGCTTTCAATCTGGATAAGCCGGAAGTCCGCAATTTCCTGGCGACCAATGCCCGGTTCTGGCGGCAGGTCTATCATGTGGACGCGCTGCGCACCGATACCCGCACTTTTGCCGCCCGGTTGGAACCATCGCCAATTGCGCAAAACCTGCCATGCTTGTTGCAGGATGACTCGGCCTGGCCCACTTTAGATGCTGGCGCACGCGACGCGCTGATCCAGGGGCGGCATGCGCATCCCCATGAAGTTCTGGGACCCCACCCGCTTGGCGAGACCGGCTTGAATGTGGTGCGCGCCTTCCTGCCCGATGCGGAATCGCCGTGCCTGTTGCCCGATGACCGCCCGCACCTGCTGTATCCCCTGCTGCCGCTGTATGCCGGCGGGCTGTTTGAAACCACAGTGGTCGCTGGCCCGGAACCGTTTCGCTATCAAATCGGCGCTACCGAGCATGGGCAATTCCATACCTTCGCCGATCCTTATGCGACGACTTTCTCAATGCTCAGCGACCAGGATTGCTACCTGTTCGCGGAAGGCAATCATTACCAGATTTACGAGAATCTGGGGGCGCACCTCTGCGAAGTCGATGGGCGGCGCGGCATCAATTTCGCGGTCTGGGCGCCGAATGCGCAGCGCGTCAGCATCGTGGGAACCTTCAACCATTGGGATGGCCGCCGCCACCCCATGCGCCTGCGGCCCGGTTCCGGGATTTGGGAATTGTTCGTACCGGGGCTGACGGAGGGCGCACTGTACAAGTTCGAAATTCTGGCCCGCAACGGCAATATCTTTCTGAAGACCGATCCCTTTGCCTTCCATACCGAAACGCCGCCCGGCACCGCTAGCGTGGTCTATGACCAGACCGGCAAGCATGAGTGGCGCGATGGCGAGTGGATGCAGCAACGGACGCGAGAACCGGCCTGGCGTCGACCGGTAGCGATTTACGAGGTTCACGCCGGTTCCTGGCGACACAAGCCCAATGGGGAGTTCCTGTCCTACCGGGAGTTGGCTGATCAGTTGATTCCCTATGTCTTAAAGATGGGCTTTACCCACATCGAATTTCTGCCCCTCGCTGAACACCCCTATGGCCCTTCCTGGGGTTATCAGATTTCCAACTTCTACGCGCCCACTGCCCGGTTTGGCCGCCCGGATGATTTGATGGAACTGATCGACCGCTGCCACCAGAACGGCATCGGAGTCATTCTCGACTGGGTGCCGGCGCATTTCCCGAAAGACGCCCATGCGATGGCCTGGTTCGACGGCACCTGTGTTTATGAGCACGCCGATCCGCGTCAGGGCGAGCATCCCGACTGGGGAACGCTGATTTTTAACTATGGCCGGCACGAGGTGGAAAACTTCCTGATCGCCAACGCCCTGTACTGGTTGCACACCTTCCATTTCGACGGGCTGCGGGTCGATGCGGTTGCGTCCATGTTGTACCTGGATTATTCCAAAAAGGACTGGATTCCCAACAAGTATGGCGGTAATGAAAATCTGGAAGCCATCGAATTTCTACGGCACACCAACTCAGTGGTTCACGCCCGTTTCCCCGGCGTGATGATGATCGCCGAGGAATCGACCGCCTGGCCGAATGTATCGCGGCCCACGGATATCGGCGGACTGGGCTTCGGTTTCAAATGGAACATGGGCTGGATGCATGACGTGTTGTTCTACATGCAAAAAGATCCGGTGCATCGCCGCTACCACCACGACAAGCTGACCTTTGGCATTGTTTACGCCTTTAACGAAAACTTTATCCTGTCGCTGTCGCACGACGAAGTGG
>JAGRHK010000544.1 GCA_020444985.1 Candidatus Competibacteraceae bacterium | reverse complement strand
AGAAACACCAGCAGAATAACCCGATTGACATCAATTCCCATCAACCGCGCCGCACCCTGATCAATGGCCGCCGCACGGATGGCCGTGCCAATCTTCGTCTTCTGGATAAACAGGTACAAAGCCACCATCATCACCACCGACGCCAGCACAATCAGTACCCGCATCAACGGAACCTGTAATCCGAACAAATCGAGAGAAGTCACCGGCAGGATGTTATCGGGATAGACCTGAAAACGCGCTCCGTAAATGAGCATCAGGGTATTTTGCAGAAAGATCGATGCGCCCAGGGCCGAGACGACGGCGGACAAGCGCGGCGATCCACGCAAGGGGCGATAAGCCGCCCGCTCCAGAATGGCCCCCAGCACTGCGACCAAACCCATGACCATGAGCGCCAGAACCAGCACGCCCATGAAAAATCCCAATCGATCCGTCAACGCCAGAGAAGTCAATAACGTCAGACCCAGATAAGCGCCGTAGGTAAACAAATCGCCGTGGGCAAAGTTGATGAGCTTGAGCACCCCGTAAACCATGGTGTAACCCAAGGCGATGAGTGCGTAGATGCCCCCTACGGCCAGGCCGTTAGTCAGTTGCTGAAAAAATTCTTCCACGAAATCGCCGGGATGATTCAAGTTGAAGGAAAAGGAACGTCATGTTGCCGGCCAATACCCGCAGCTGCGAAATTATTGATTATACCCTCTCCCACCTCGGGGAGAGGGGTCAACAATTCCTACAACTTCTGCATCACAAACTTACCTTCGGCATCGACCTTGTAGAGTCGGTAGACCTCGCCCTCGCGATCACCCTTTTCATCAAAAGAGATCGGGCCGCTCAAGCCAGGATAATCCTTCAAATCATTATGCAGGTACTCGGCAATCTTGCCGCCATCCGTCGACTTCGCGCCTTCAATACCGGCCACCGCCGCCCGGAATCCATCGCCAGACAAGACCGCCCAAATGGAAGCCGGGGCCTCCTCGTATTTCTTCTGATAAGCCGCCAAAAAAGCCTGGGCTTCCGGCGTATCCAGATCCTGTGGCACTGGTGGACTCAGGAAATAGAAACCTTCCGCTGCTTCCTGACCCGCGCTCTTAACCAGATCAGGATTGTTGGTGGCGTCGCCGCCGATAAAAGGGACCGTCCAGTTCATGACACGCTTCTGCCGTAATAGCAGACCCGCTTCCGGATAGTAGCCAGTGAACAACACGACATCGGGATTCATACCCTTCAACTTGGTCAGAATCGCGTTGTAATCCCGTTCGCCTGGGGTCAGCGCGTCGAAGAATACGACTTCCATCCCGTCTTTTTTCTTCAACAACGCATTGGCCTCGTCAGCCAACCCTTTGGCATAGGAGGTGCTGTCATGCAAAATAGCGACTTTTTTGAAACCCAGCTTCTCAATGATTTGCGCCGCCATCCGTCCCTGCTCATCATCACGCGGCGCAGTGCGGAAGAAGCGCTTGAGGCCTTTTTCGGTCAGGCGAATAGCGGTAGAGCCGTTGGCGATCTGTGGAATACCCGCCTCGTCATAAATCGCCTGGGTCGCCTCAGTGACCGAAGAACCGTAAGTGCCGACGACCGCCACAATGCCCTGCGTGGTCAGGCGTTGCGCGGCTAAGGATGCCGTGCGCGGGTCGCCGCCGTCATCTTCGGTGACCACCTCGATCGGCCTGCCCAACACCCCACCTTTGGCGTTTTGCTGTTCGGCCAGCAACTCAACGATCTTTTTCATACTTTGCCCTTCGCTGGCCCAGGAGCCGGTCAAGGGCGCCATCAGGCCGATTTTAACCGCATCCAACGACTGGGCCAAGCAGCAGGTAGCCAGACCAATCCCGGCGACCAGCGCCA
>JAGRHK010000543.1 GCA_020444985.1 Candidatus Competibacteraceae bacterium | reverse complement strand
AAATGGCGTAGGGCCAGGGGAAGTGCATCTGTGGCAATTGCAGGCCCGCAAGGCGGATGGAACTTTGGGCGAAAAACTCTGGCAGCGTGTGTATGACAGCGCCTTGATCGAAGTCACGGGTGAGACGTTGGGTGCGGCGGAGACTTGGGAGGAATCTGAATTTCTGGAGCTAAGTCAACGCTATTTCACGGGATGCCGGGCGCGGCAGGATCAGGTGCGTGTGGATGAGCAATTAGCGCGCGGCGATCTGGCCGGCATTGAGCGCGATTTTCGGCTGATTGAAGACGGGCCACCCACTGTCTTGTTGTTTGTCGCGCAGAATGCGCAGGATGTGGGCTTATGGGAGCGCTACCAGGCCATACGCGAGGATCCTTATCTGGGCGTTGCGGAACAGGAACAGCGGTTTCGGGTTTTCAAACAGGCGTTTTATGAGCGGGTCGTGCAAGTTCATGCTCAGGAGGCCGCTGGCCTGGACCGCGATGTCGTGAGTCGCTTGAACGCCGGACCTGAAACTTATACTCGTGAGGCAGGTTTTATCGGCCTGCCAGGAGAAAGTGCAACATGCATCTTTTGAAAAAAATCCCCTACGCGCAGGTGGAGTTGTGTTGGGACCGCGAACTGAAAGGGAGGGCCGAGGGGCGCGTTCGACAGTTACGCGGGGTGCTGGCGACGGCTTTTGCGGACGATCTGTTTCATCAGCATGACCCCGTGAGTGGCAAGCCATTGTATCGCTATCCACGGGTCCAGTATCGCTGGAAAGCGGGGCATGGGTTGGTGATGGGCTGGGGGGAAGCGGCCGAACGCTTGCTGGGGTTGCCCTGGCTTGATCTCGAACTGCAATTCGGTGAGGAGACGACCCTGGTGAGTGATGCCGCGCTGACCTTGCATCAAGGCCAGTTTGGGGTGAGTGAGCGATTGCTACGCTATCGGTTAGTTACGCCGGCGCTGTTGCTGAATGCAGAGAATTACCGTCGCTATCGAAGCCTGGATGAAGCTGGAAAGCAAAAGGAAAGAGATCGGTTGTTGGTGTCGAATATGCTGACCGCGCTGCGGGGATTAGATGTGACGTTTCCAGAGCGGCTTTATGCGATTTTTATCGAAATGCGTGAGCGTATCTGTCATTACAAAGGGCAGGAATTGCTGGGTTTTAGCGGAAATATCGCTTGTAATGTGGTATTGCCGGATGGCTTTGCTTTCGGTCACGCTGTGAGTCATGGATTTGGGTGGCTGACTGGCGGATAAGCGTGCTTGATGGGTTCTTTAACAATTTGTTCGGTAGCGCCTTTGGTGAATCCGCTTATTTAAAGAGCGGCTTTCATGCGACATGATTCCAAAGCAACGAGGATGTAAAAATGGATTTGATACTGACAACTTTTGGAACTTATCTTCACCGTCAAGGTGAAATGTTTCTGATTAAAATCAAGGAGCAAAAGCAGGAAGTTTCTTCGAGAAAAGTACGTTCGATTGTGATCACGACGGGGGCGAGTCTCTCAACGGATGCTATTCAACTGGCCATTGAGAAAAATATCGACATCGTGTTTCTGGATGCGGTGGGTCATCCGTATGGACGGATCTGGCATGGGCGGCCGGGGTCAACGACAGCGATCCGCCGGGAGCAGTTGCGGTTGGCGGATACGGAAAAAGGATTACGGCTGGCGCTGAGTTGGTTGTTGCGCAAGTTCGATAATCAGGTTGAATTTCTGCGTGAGGCGCGACAACGGCGAAGTCGCCTGTCTGCTATCTTGACCGAGAAAATTAATGCGCTGTTGGATCTGCGCCAGTCCCTTAGTCTTGCCAATGATTAACCCTACATTATCAACGAACTGAGTGTTAATCGAATTGTCTAAAAAAATATAGAAAACC
>JAGRHK010000542.1 GCA_020444985.1 Candidatus Competibacteraceae bacterium | reverse complement strand
ACCCGTTCATTCACCTGATGAATCGTCGCGTTGAGCGGCCCCAGTTCGATGACCTGCGCGCCTGTTGGCGCGATAAACCGGCCATCCGAGGTGCCGCCGCTGGTCGAGAGTTGCGCATCCAGGCCGGCTTCAGCGCGGATGGCGCTCATCGCTGCGGCGGACAGCTCGCCCGGCGGGGTAAAAAACGGCATTCCCGACAAACGCCACGCCAGATCGTACTGGAAGACCTGCCCGGTTTTCACTTCCTCGTTGAGCAGGCCGGTTTCGATGATCAAACGGGTGCGTTCCTGAAGTTGTTTCACCGTGACGGCGGGGGAGAAGCGAAAATTGAAGCGCATCTCCAGTTCGCCGGGAATAATGTTAACCGCGCCAGCGCCGGACTGCACATTGGAAATCTGGAACGAAGTTGGTGGAAAGCACGCGTAACCTTGATCCCAGACTTCGTCAGTCAGCGCCGTCAAAAGCGGGCCAATAGCGTGGATGGGATTTTGCGCCAGATGGGGATAAGCGACATGGCCCTGAACGCCCCGCAACCCCAAGCGACCGTTCAACGAACCGCGCCGACCATTCTTGATCGTATCGCCGAGCTGACGGACGCTGGAGGGTTCGCCCACCAGACACCAACGTATCTTCTCGCCGCGCGCTATCAAATGTTCGACTACTTTGACGGTGCCCTCGGTGGCCGGCCCTTCCTCATCGCTGGTGATCAGGAACGCCAGCGAACCACGCGGTTGGGGACAGGCGCTCAGGAAACCTTCGCAAGCGGTGACCATCGCCGCCAAGCTGCCTTTCATATCTGCTGCGCCGCGTCCATACAGAAAACCGTCGCGCACTTCCGGCGCAAACGGCGGAGATGACCACTGATCCAGTGGGCCAGGCGGCACCACATCGGTGTGACCCGCGAAAGCAAACAGCGGCTCCTGATCGCCAAGCCGCGCCCAGAAGTTGTCAACCCTGCCGAAGCGTAACCGCTCTACCTGGAAGCCGAGGGCTTGCAAGCGACCGATCAGTCGCTCCTGGCAACCGGCGTCTTCGGGCGTGATGGAAGGTTGGCCTATGAGATCAAGCGCAAGCGTCAGCGTGGAATTCATCAGTGATCTATTTCGAAAATGAAGCGCCAGGATTTAGCGGGTAGAATGCAAGCAATTTTCCTACAATTCCGCTTGAGATGCACTTTTGAATGCGGTATTCGGCGTCACAAGGAATCCTGTATGGCAAATTTGCTTGTCTTGCCGGTTACGCGGACGGCTTGACGCCATCCGCATGTTCCGCATCACGATTGACCGCCCGAGTAATACCTCGTTTAAAAACTGCTGCTAAGCTTATCTCCATCTATTCAGTGGCCAAGGGAAACTCTGATTCATGTCAAATCCTCCGATCAGCATTGGCGTTCTAACGAGCGGCGGCGACGCCCAGGGCATGAACGCCGCCGTTCGCGCGGTCGTTCGCGCCGCCATTCATGAAGGCGCAGCCGTTTACGCCATCTACGAAGGCTATCAAGGCATGGTGGACGGCGGCGACCGCGTCCGCCAACTCGTCTGGGATGATGTCGGCAGTGTCCTGCACCGAGGCGGCACCATCATCGGCACCGCGCGCTGTCCCGCCTTCCGGGAACGCGAAGGCCGCCGGCGCGCCGCCCGTAATTTGCTTCAGTGCGGTATTGACCGCCTGGTGATCATCGGCGGCGACGGCAGCCTGACCGGCGCCAATCTGTTCCGCCAGGAATGGCCGGAGCTGCTGGCGGAACTGGTTCAAGCCGGCGAAATCGACGAAGCGACCGCCCGCGCCCACCCCGCACTGATGATTGCCGGCCTGGTCGGCTCCATCGATAACGATATGGTCGGCACCGATATGACCATCGGCGCCGATTCTGCCTTGCACCGGATCATCGAAGCG
>JAGRHK010000541.1 GCA_020444985.1 Candidatus Competibacteraceae bacterium | reverse complement strand
TCAGCGACATCGACCGAGGCGGCGTCTTCGCGCATCTCTACGGTACGCTGGCTCTGCTCGCGCCCAGCGAACGGAAGCGGGTTGCCGGACTGATCATTAACCGGTTCCGGGGCGATGTCAGCCTGCTGACGCCGGGGCTGGACTGGTTGACTCAGGAGACGGGCAAGCCGGTGCTCGGCGTCCTCCCCTACTTGCAGGGTTTGCATCTGGAAGCCGAGGATGCCCTGCCTCGCGATTACGCCATGGTCAAAGACGCCGAGCGCTTGCAAGTCGCGGTTCCAGTGCTGGCGCGCATCAGTAATCATACCGACCTTGATCCCTTGCGCCTGCATCCCCAGGTCGAAGTGCGCTGGGTGCAGCCTGGCCAGCCTATCCCACCGAGTGACTTGATCGTTTTGCCCGGCAGCAAAAGCACGCGCAGCGATTTGCAACGCTTGCGCGAACAGGGTTGGGATAGCGCGATTGACCGTCATCTGCGCTATGGCGGTAAACTGATCGGCATTTGTGGGGGGTTTCAAATGCTCGGTCGAGCCGTTCACGACCCCGCCGGTCTGGAAGGCGAACCGGGCAGTAGTCCGGGACTGGGATTGCTGGATTTCACCACGACCCTGGAGCCGGAAAAGCAACTGCATCGGGTTACGGGTCGTTTGCTGATGGAGAACGCCGCCGTGACCGGCTACGAAATTCACGCGGGCATCAGCTGCGGACCGGCGCTGGATCGGCCGGCGATTGGTTTGGACGATGGCCGCCAGGATGGCGCGCAGTCGGACGATGGGCAAATTCTCGGCGTATACCTGCATGGGCTGTTCGACGCCGCCCCGGCGCGTGACGCGCTGTTGCGCTGGACAGGGCTGGCGGTGCGGGAAACACCGGATTACCAGGAATTACGCGAGGCCGGCATTGACCGCCTGGCGGACGCCATCGCCGAACATCTGGATTTACGCCTATTGGATCATTTTGGGAGTGCACGAGCATGATCGGCGCGTTGGCGATGCTACTGGTTTTTCAACTGGTCGGTGAAGTAGCTGTGCAAGTCAGCGGCATGCCAGCGCCGGGGCCAGTCGTCGGCATGGTGTTGCTGTTCCTGGCGTTGCGCTGGCGCAAGGCGTTGCCCGATGCATTACGGACCACCGCTGAAACGCTGCTGTCGCATCTTTCGCTATTGTTCATTCCGGCGGGAGTCGGCGTCATCCAGTATGGCGCATTATTGGCGGATGAATGGCCGGCGCTGGTCGCCGCCATGGTGCTGGGCACGCTGATCACGGTGGCGATCACGGCGCTGGTCATGCAGGGAGTGATATGGATTCAGCATCGTGCGCGCCGGGGCCAAAATCCCCCCTAACCTTCTTTTACCCAGAAGGGGAACGAACAGGATGGGTTTATGCTAACCGATATTTGGGTATATCTCGCAGCCTCGCCGTTGCTGTGGCTGACCGTGACCCTGCTGGTCTATCTAACCGGACACTGGCTCTTTCGGCGCAGCGGCGGGCGGGCGATCTTCAATCCGGTGGCATTGGCTATCGCACTGCTGGCGCTGCTTCTACTGCTGACGGGTACGCCTTATGCCACCTATTTCAAGGGCGCGCAGTTCATTCATTTTCTGCTCGGCCCCGCCACTGTGGCGCTGGCGATTCCGCTCTACCTGCATTGGGAGCGGGTGCGGCAATTGTTTCTCCCCATCATGGCCGGCCTGCTTACCGGTTCGCTGACGGGCATTCTGTCGGCGATTGGCCTGGCCTGGCTGTTGGGCGGCTCGCCACGCACCCTGTTATCGCTGGCGCCCAAGTCGGTAACGACCCCAGTGGCGATGGGTATTGCTGAGAAAATCGGCGGATTGCCGTCGCTGACCGCGGTGATCGTGATTCTAACCGGCGTGGTCGGAGCCGTCGCCGCTCCGGCGCTCT
>JAGRHK010000540.1 GCA_020444985.1 Candidatus Competibacteraceae bacterium | reverse complement strand
CAAGCGCATGACCGTAGCGATATACGGGACGCCCCAGGCGTGGACATGAAACATCGGGGTGATCGGCAAATACACATCGTCGCGGTTAATGTGGCCCTGTCCGCTTCCCGCTACTGCGGTCGTCACACTGAAGGTATGCAACACCAGTTGCCGGTGGCTGAAATACACGCCCTTGGGCAGGCCGGTGGTGCCGGTGGTGTAGAAAGTAGTGGCGCGGGTGTCTTCGGAAAAATCCGGAAACCGATAGTCGGGATCGCCGGCGGCCAGCAGCGCCTCATACTCCGTGTCAATTTTCAGAGAGGTTGCGGGAGGCTGATCGGCATCGTTGAGCAACACGAATTTCTTGACGGATTCGATCTGGGCGCGGATGGCTTCCAGGATCGGTAGGAATTCCGTGTTGACCAGAATTACGTCGTCCTCGGCGTGATTGATCGTGTAGAGAATCTGCTCCGGGGACAACCGGATATTTACGGTATGCAGCACTGCGCCCATCATCGGAACGGCAAAGAAGCATTCCAGATAGCGATGACTGTCCCAGTCCATGACTGCCACGGTATCCCCAGGTTTGACGCCCAATTCGGCCAGACCGCTGGCCAGCCGGTGGATGCGTTCGCCCATCTCTCGATAGGTTTGGCGTTGGAAATCGCTGTAAACAATTTCCTGCGCGGGAAACTGGCGCAACGGATTGGCCAGCAGATTTTTAATCAGCAGCGGGTAAGCATAAGCCGACGGGGTTTTATCTATGATACTGTTCGTCATCATGATTATCCTCTCGCATTGCACGCCATTTGATGGGAGTCAATGGGCCATCCTGGCCAGGTTGCGGAAAATCTCTCCTTACTAATGAGGGGGACGCGCGAAGCGCCGGGGTGATTTGATTCGACGGCTTCACAGTCCCTTCAGGATCATTGTAGGTGGCTGGGGTATTGGCGCTAGGCGGTGATCGATATTCTCGCCTTCACACGCTTTGAGAGCCGCGATCCAACCCGCAGGTTCGCTTCTCCAGATCAGTTCTCCTCATAACGCGCGGGTTCTCCCCGACTGACGCTTTCGCCATCTTTGGCGCGTAGCGTCCAGAACGACAGCGAGGACAGAATTGTTACGCCGCCCAGGGTCAGGAAGGCGTGATGCAGCGCCGTGGTGACCGCCACGCGGTCGGTTTGCGGCAAATCGCCCAGATACCAAGCCGCCACCAGCGACCCGAAGGCCAGGCCGAAGCTGATCGACATCTGCTGAAACACGCTGGCGATGGTGCTGGCCATGCTCGAATCCGCCGGTTCGATGTCAGCGTAAGCAATTGAATTCATGCTGGAAAACTGTAATGAGTTGAAAAGTCCCTGCGCCAGCGCCAGAAGAACGATCAGCGGGATGGGCGTATTCTCGGTCACCTGCCCGAAGAGACCGATGGTCAATCCGATCATAACGGTGTTGACGATCAGCACCTGCCGGTAGCCGTAACGCCGAAGTACGCCTGTCGCAATCAGCTTCATGCCCATCGCGGCGGCGGCGGTCGGCATCATCAACAGACCTGACTGCCATGCCGGCAATCCCAAGCCCAACTGGTAGAGCAGCGGCAACAGGAACGGCAGCCCGCTCATACCCAGGCGGGTAATCAGGCCGCCGATGACCGACACGCGAAAGGTGCGTATCCGAAACAGCGTGAGGCGTAGCAGAGGGTAGGGCATCCGCCGGGCATGCCCACCGTAGGCGGCCAGCAGACCGAAGGCAACCAGGAACAGAACAGCCGCCGGCGCCGGATCAAGGTGATGTTGGCCAAAGATTTCCAGCAGCCAGGACAGCAGCGCTGCGCCGGCGCCGAATAGAATCAATCCGATCCAGTCCAGCGGACGGGGCGTATCGCCACGATAGTTGGGCATATAGCGATGCGCCAGCAGCAGCGCGGCGAGG
>JAGRHK010000053.1 GCA_020444985.1 Candidatus Competibacteraceae bacterium | reverse complement strand
CTTTTTCCGCTTCCGACATATTGAAAATTCCAATATGTGGGAAGCGGAAGTCAAAGATGCCTTGTCCTGAAGCAGTTAGCTGATCAGGGTTAATTTGCAGTAACCTGCTACACTGCAGAATTCTTACTTCGAAAGTTTTTCTACAGCGGAGTCAAGTACTGAAGTTAGGCGCGACACGTGACTAATCGGTAATCCTGCCCGCTCCGAACTTTGCCGCAATACTTCTTCATCCGGGGCAAGATACACGCAATACGTCTTGTTATCCGTCACAAAGCTATACAGCCACCGCACGTTGGTCATCGGGTCATTTACAACTTTGCGAGTTTTTTTCGCTATGTCGTCCAGCGTTTCCGTTGACAGGCTTCCCACGCCGGCTATTTCTCGTTCGATAATAAAATGAGGCATATGTATTTTCTCAGGAAGTTATTATTAATAAAGTCGCCGCCAGTATAACCGCTTGTCCCGACAATGTCGGACATACCATAGTACGATTAACTTTAACATTTATCAGGAGCCAACAATAGCTAAAAGAATTCCGACTTGGATAATGGGTCATAAACTCCCATTACGCTACCTATTGACAATAGTGTCATCGCTAGCACAGACAACTCCTCAATATTTAGCAACTGATCCATGATCCAGTGGCTCACTATACCGCGCTCGCTCGTCGCTGGACGGCCAGTAATAACAATAGAGGTTGCGAAATCTGCCATAAGTACGATTCAGAATGATTTTCTGGTTGATCGGGATCACTTGTGGCACTCTGATTAAAATGCTCAATAGTCTAATGCTCAATACTTAATGCTCAATACTTAATGCTTAATGTTCAATGCTCAATACTTAATGTTTAATGTTTAATATTTAGTAAAAACCGCCATGTTCTCTCCTGTCCAAACCATCTGTACTGTCTCCGAACTGATGCAAACTGCTCGTTTGCTGCTGGAAAATCATTTTTCGAGCCTCTGGGTGCAAGGCGAAGTTTCCAACCTGTCTCGTCCCTCTTCGGGGCACCTCTACTTTTCGCTTAAGGACGCCAAGGCGCAAATCCGCTGCGCCCTGTTCCAGAATCGCGCCGGGCTGTTCCGCGAAAGCCTGCGCAATGGTCAACAGGCGCTGGTGCGAGGCCGAGTCAGCCTATACGAGCCGCGCGGCGACTTTCAGCTGATCGTCGAGTATCTTGAAGAAGCCGGGGCCGGGGCGCTGCGGCAGGCTTACGATGAGTTGCGCTTGCGCCTGGAACGTGAAGGACTGTTCGCAGCAGCGTGTAAACAACCTTTGCCTCGTCTGCCCCGACGCATCGGGGTCATCACTTCACCGACCGGCGCAGCGCTGCGCGATGTGCTCACGACGCTACGCCGTCGTTTCCCCAGCTTGCCGGTATTGCTTTATCCGGTTCCAGTGCAAGGGGCTGGCGCCGGGGCGCGCATCGCCCAAGCTATTCGACGAGCTGTCGAGCAGCGAGAGTGCGATGTGCTGTTGCTGGTGCGCGGCGGCGGTTCGCTGGAAGATCTGTGGGCGTTTAACGAAGAAACGGTGGCGCGGGCCATCTACGCTTGCCCAATTCCGCTGGTGACCGGCATTGGTCACGAAACCGACATCACCATCGCCGATTTCGCCGCTGACCAGCGCGCTGCCACGCCAACCGCTGCTGCTGAGCTGGCCAGTCCTGATCGACAGGAATGGCTGCGCCAGATTCAGTTGCTGGATGAACAGCTGGCGCGTGCGCTGCGTCAGCATCTGGAAGCTCAGGGTCAACGGTTGAACGAACTGGCCCGCCGGCTGGAGCGCCTGCACCCGCATCAGCGTTTGCACGACCGCATTCAGCGGCTGGATGAACTGGATCAGCGCCTGTTGATCGCCGTCCGCCAGCATTTGCAAATAGCCGCCCGGCGCTTGCAGGGGTTGAGCGCGCATTTACACGCGCTGAGTCCCCTGGCAACCCTCAATCGCGGTTATGCGATTGCGCGCCGGCGCCCAGACGGAGAGATTCTGCGTCAGGCTAACCAGGCTGAAATTGGCGACCGGGTCGACATACTGCTCGACAAGGGTCTCCTGGAGTGTGAAATTCGGGCGATTTCTACGCTAGCCTCGGCTCAATAAGCAACGTAACACCCGATTCCGTCATGAACGCCAAACCTTTGATAACCATGCCAACGATTCCGACCCACCGGGAAAAGCGCAAGTTTTATCGGCTTCAGTTTCCTCCCGACAAACGTCCGCAATTACTGATCAATGAGCACAGTCATGCTGTGGCTGACTGTTCGGCCCACGGTGTTCGCTATATCGCTTCCTCCGGTGACTTACCAACCCTCGGCGATCATGTGCAAGGGCTGCTGCACTTTCGGCATGGGGCGCAAACCCCGGTGCTGGGCGTCGTGTTGCGTATTACAGGCGATGAAGTTGTTCTCCATATCCCGGACCGGGAGATTCCCTCCTCAATCCTGCGCAGTGAGGAACGACATCTGCTCAAGACATCCAGCGAGGACGAGGAGCCAGTTAGAATGCCGGCTCGCGTTTTAGCGCCCGTCCTGCCGGATTCATCGGCTGCGGCCCATGTTGCGGAAGGCAAAGAGCGGCGCGAATTTTATCGTATCCACTATCCAATCACCGCCCGTCCTTCCCTGTTTCTGGAGGAGAGCAAAGCTTTTTTGATCGTGGATATTTCAGCGCGCGGTCTGCGCTACGCGGCTCCCAATACGCTAGCTCCCAACCTGCACCAGTTCGTGAAGGGCATTCTCCATTTCCGGCGCGGTCCCCAGCTCAACATCGAAGGCACGGTGATTCGTGCGCAAAACGACGAAGTGGCGCTTTATCTTCATCAGGAAATTCCCTCCAATATCCTGTTGGCTGAACAGCGCCAACTGCGTAAAAACTACCCGATGTGGCCGCTTTGATGAGCCAGTGTGCTATCGATCAACCGGTTGTATCAAGTACAATCACAGGGTAATCGGCTATCCTATGCGCCTTTTCCGGCCCACTTGACAGGATTGACCCTTATGAAACTGGACATGATCAGTCGCTATCCAGAGAGCGCCCCCAAATCAACGCCGTTGTTGTTTGTGCATGGTTCATTTTCCGACGCCCGCATCTGGGATCAGCACTTCCTGCCCTACTTTGCAGATCATGCTTACGAAGCGCACGCCGTCAGCCTGCGCGGTCATGGTCTCAGCGAGGGATATGAACGGCTATACAGTTGGCGGCTGGCGGATTATGTGGCGGACCTGGAGCAGGCGGTGAGGCGCATGCCTCAGCCGCCGATGCTCATTGGGCACTCCATGGGCGGCATGGTGGTTCAGAAATATCTGGAGAGTCACACCGGGATTGCCGGCATGGCGTTAATGGCCTCGGTGCCGCCACAAGGTCTGCTGCCGAACAATCTGCACATGGCGATGCGGCACCCCATCCTGTTCCAGCAAATGGTGATGTTTTCGCTGTTAGGGCCTCGTTTTGGATCGCCCGACATGTTGCAGCGACTGCTGTTTTCCCAGGAAACACCTCGTGAGAAACTGGAAGAATATTTTGAGCTGATGCAGGCCGAGTCGCAAATGGTGGCGCTGGACATGATCTGGTTTAATCCATTGCGCCTGAAGTCCGGGCAATTGTGGTTACCGCTGCTGGTGATGGGGGCGCAAAACGATGTGTTTGTTTCACCGGCACTAGTACGGGAAACCGCGCGCTTCTATCGAACCGAAGCTCGGATCATTCCGAATATGGCGCATGCCATGATGTTGGAAACCAATTGGCGCGAGGCCGCAGATATCCTGTTAGACTGGCTCAACCGCACGGTCAACGCCCAATCGGCGACCGATGCCGCTTCAACTGCTAAAAAAACAGTTTAATCTGTAGTTTGTACCGGAAATAAAAGCATGCTGCAAAGCAAGCATGGTATCCACTATCATGGGCGGCGTCATGATCAAGAAATGGAATGATTTTCTCGCACAATCGGGCGGCCGGGTGGTCGAGGGCTGCGTAGAACACTTCGGGCAGGAGGCGGTGGAACTCTGGACAGCGCTGAACGATGGCGCGATTTGTAGCGAACTGTCCTGCCTCGGTTTGATCGCTGTTGAAGGTTCCGAGGCTGAACAGTTCCTGCAAGGCCAGCTCACTTGCGATGTCCGGCAGGCAACGCCTGATCAGAGTCTCCTTGGCGCATTCTGTTCCCCCAAAGGTCGCGCGCTGGCTTGTTTCCGCTTGTTCCGGCGGGGGGAAACGTTATATCTGGAATTGCCGCAGGAGCTGGTGGAACCCATGTTGGTCCGGCTGCGCAAGTATGTGCTGCGAGCCAAAGTGACGCTGCAAGACGCCAGCGATACGCTTGTCCGTTTCGGCGTCGCAGGTCCTCGCGCCGAAGCCCTGCTGACTGAGCGATGCGGCGTCCTGCCGGACGCGGTCAATCGTGTTGCCCATACCGTATCAGGCGACGGCGCAGACCTCACCCTCATTCGGACGCCGGCCACCATTACGCCGCGTTTCGCCGTGTACGGTTCCCTGCCAACAATGCAGGCGCTGTGGACCGCCTTGGACCGAGAAGTCACCTTCACCGGCGGCCAACCGTGGCGCTTGCTGAACATTCTCGCCGGCCTTCCCATGATTTACCCGGAAACAGTAGAAGCGTTCGTGCCGCAGATGATTAATTTGGAAATCCTGGGTGGCATCAGCTTCAAAAAAGGGTGCTATACCGGTCAGGAGGTGGTCGCGCGCACCCATTACCTGGGCAAATTGAAGCGGCGGATGTATCTGGCGCGCGTGGAGAGCGAAAATCCCCCTCGGCCTGGCGATCCGCTGTTTTCCCCACAGGCCGACGCCAGTCAGGGGGCCGGGCGGATCGTCGATTCGGCAAAACATCCTGATGGCGGTTACGCGGTGCTGGCTTCTGCACTGATACCGTGTGCGGAACAGGGGGTGTTGCGTCTGGGCAATGCCGATGGGCCAACGCTTCGCCTTGAACCCCTACCCTATGCCTTGGCATAAAAGGATTCGAACGGTTCGCGGAATGGGAGATTCAGCAACCCATCGGCGTCGCGTTGTCCGATGAAGCGCCAAAATCCAAACATTCGCTTTATCCGCTCTCCAGCGCCTGTGGTTCGGCGAAACGCCAGGCATTCTTGCTGGCCCGCTTGGCTTCATACATTGCGGCGTCCGCCCGTCGCAACAAAGACATGGCCTGTTCCAGATTAGCCGGCCACTCTGGTCGGTAAAGCGCGATTCCGACACTGGCGGTAACCGTAGCGCTCACTTTGCCCAATTGCATCGGTTCGGCCAAACTGGCCACCACTTTCCGGGCCACCGCTTCGGCGGCATCCGCTTGTTCCAGATCTGTCAGCACAACGGTGAATTCATCTCCACCTAAACGCGCTGCGGTGTCGGTCACGCGGACACATTGACGCAGCCGCTCGGCAACTTGGCGTAGCAGTTCGTCGCCCATGTCATGGCCAAACGTATCGTTGACTTCCTTGAATCCGTCCAAATCGATCAGCAACAACGCCAACAACCGCCATTGACGCCGGGATTGCTGCAAGCTCTTGCGCAGATGCTCGAAAAACAGATTGCGGTTGGGTAATCCAGTCAAGCTGTCAAAATTAGCCAGTCGCCAATTACGCAGACTCACCTCAGTCAGCGCCCGCGTGCGCTCCACCACGCGGGCTTCCACTTGCGCTTCCAGCGTCCGATCATAGTCCTGCAACAGCGACTCCGCCTGTTCGCGCAACGCCTCGGCTTTTTTGTAATCGCTAATATCGGTCGTCGTACCGCGATAACCGCGAAATCCTCCGCTGCTATCGAACAGCGGTAAACCACTGTTACGCGTCCAGACCGGCGTTTTCGCGCCGGGCAATCGTACGCGCAACACCAATTGCTGGAAGCGTTGGCGCTGATGAATCGCTGTATGCAGCCCAACAAGATCTGTTTCCTGATCCTGCAATACGTGCTCTCGCCAATGCCTTCCCAGTGGCCTTGCAAATGCGTCGCTGGCGTGCGCTAAACGCCCTCGGAGGTCACATAAATATCCTCGATCATTAAATTCCCATAGGATATCGTTGGATACTTCAGCCAAATCGCGGAACCGACTGATATCCGCCAGCCGCGCTTGAGATACGGCGCCGGTGAGCAACCCTGAAGCCGCAACGATGGCGATGGCGAGCTGATATTGCAACGCCAGATCCTGCGACGTGAATTCCATGACGAGCACGGTAATGCTCAATTGATAAAGCAACACGGTGAGCGCTGCTCCTCTGACTCCATGGGTCATGGCGATCCAGGTCAATACCGGCAGCAACAACAGCGTCATGAATGGGGATGATTGATCCAGCCATTGTGGGAGCGACATCCACCACGACAACGCCACAATCAACATAACCGATACCCCTCCCTGCAAGAGTCCCAAGCGCACGGGCGGAGATATTACAGAGGGGATGGTTTCCAGCAAATGCAAGGGTTTTTTCCGGACGAATCGCCGCGCGAGGGGGGCAATGAAAATCAACGTCAGGGGAGCAATCGTGATAATGCCAATAAAAATGCCAATCCACGCTTGCCCGACTATTTTCAGCCACGGCAGCGTCAGTGACGACAAGCCGGCTGCCTGTGACAACGGCGCGCTCGCTAACGCCGCAAACAGTGCGCCAAGCAGAGTGGCGCAGAGAAAAGCTGTAACCCATCGCGGATCATCAAACCGCCATTCACCGGGCTGTTCCCCCTCCGGCCGGTAGCGCAGGATGTAGGCCACGACCAGGTAAGCCAATAGCGGCGTCAATCGGGCCGTTAAACCATACGGCCAATGTTCGCCAAAGCCATCTATCCAACCAACCGCCAGGATGGCGAGCACCGGCCAAGGCAACCCTCGCCAGCCATATTCAAGCAGAATCGCCAATGCCAGACCCGCGTGTGGAACCCAGAGATTGACGCCGCTCATCTGGCGCGAACCCGGCGCCATGTACCAAAGGGCCAGCCAAACAGTAATATAGATTACGACCAGCAGGACTGTTCGCCGCCATGAGCGTTTGATACTCAAAGAATTGTTGGCGCTTTTCACGACACCCATGATGGTATATAGTTTCACAGTATTTTAAATACGGTTGTTAACTACAATATACGATCAGGCCTGCCATGCATAGCTCTACCGGTCAATAATGGCAAACTTCATATAGCGTCCTGTCCCGCAGAACTGCTTCCAATACATCGCCAATGCGATTGGCCCAGTCGGCGCAGCCGATATCATCGGCGAGCAAATCTTGACGGATTTCCACTTCCACATGCGCCAAGCCGGCAGCGCCGCCGTGGGTATCCATCGTGAAACCCACCTCGCGTCCTGAATACGGTTGATTATCGCCGATGCACCATTGGGCATGCGCTCCAAACTGCGTTAATAAGGGTTTGGCGAGTCGGGGATCGCGATTCCACAATACGCCAAGATGCCAGGGCCGGCGAAACCCATTCATTACCGGGGTAAAGCTATGCACTGCGATTAACGCTGGCGCGCGACCACAACCATGTCGCCAGCGATGCGCCAGCGCCTGGGTAACTGCTTGGTGATAAGGCCAGAATACTTCATTGACGCGCATCTCGGCCTCCAGGTCAGATAGATCGCGATTACCCGGAATTAAAATACCGTCGCTGACTTCGGCGATTGAAGTGGGATGACCCGGCGGGCGGTTACAATCGATGATCAGCCGTGAATAGCCGCCCAATACCGCAGGCGCATCCAGACGGGCAGCCAGTAATCGCGTGACCTGAGCAGCGCCAATATCCCAGGCAATGTGTTGGTCGAGTTCGTGTTGACTCAGCCCCAACCCGTTCAAGCGGGCTGGAATCGCGTTACTGGCGTGATCACACACTAAAATCATTGGCGCCTGACCGTTCGGGTTGGTCAGGGTAAACGGCGGCGGATCATCAGCGCCTAAGAGACGGGCGAAGCCGCTGGCCCGTAGCGGCGAGGCGCTCGCGGGGGAGGACAATGGAGGGTCAGGCGCAACGTCGTTCACTGATGAACAAAGCCTACAATACAAGTGGCGGAGAGGGCGGGATTCGAACCCGCGTGGGGCGGCTAAGCCCCCATCCGATTTCGAGTCGGCGCCGTTATGACCGCTTCGGTACCTCTCCGGGAAGAATCGCTTGGAGCGAACGCGGAAGAGCTTTATATTCTACCGCATGGAGAAGTTTTGCCAATCCCCATGTGTAATCCCCGCCAGCTTCCGGTTGCGACAACCTAGTGAGCGGGGAGGACCCTTGCCTGCCGTACTGACACGATGAAACTGGCCATCCCTACCGCCGACCCCCATTTCCCGGACGACCCACCAACGAGCGACGACGGGCCGGACTCCGAAACGATCGGAGCGGTTCTGCT
>JAGRHK010000539.1 GCA_020444985.1 Candidatus Competibacteraceae bacterium | reverse complement strand
CATGCGGGGTATCCAGCACCGGAATAGCCTGACGAAGATCCGGTCTCAGGTCATAGCGCCACTCCCGCGCAGTCAACCGGCGGGCCGGCCCCAGGAGCGCGGCGTGATCAATCCCGATGCGCACGCGCAACCGCCGGCGCTCCGTCGCGCCGAACGGTCCCTGCAAAACGCCGGTCAGCGTTTCCTCGCCCGCCGTGGTTTTTGCGTAGACGAACTCCAGTGGTTGCTCATCGAGAAGATACGCCAATCGGCGGATCACACTGTTTTCGTCAGCCCCCGCGTTACTGATCAACCAGCGTCCCGGTTGCGCCGCCGTCACGGTCAGGGTATGCCTTCCCACCGGTAGCGGCGGCAACCGAATCGAAGCGCGATGCACGGCAATCACGCTGGAATGAACGATGACGCCATCCACCGCGACGCGCACCGCGCTGGGCGCGGCGGATTTCCGCAAAACGAGCAGGATCGGCTCCACCGTCGAACGGCCTGGTGGCCCTTGAAAATGCAATGCAGTGGGAACGCCCGCAGATACCGGTCGAAATACGCTGCCCAGCGCCTGGACGCGCAAGGGCGTCTCTGGATCGCGCGGATTCAGCAAATACCGACCCCGCCAGGGACCTTCCGGCGTGTAATCCTGCCAGTCATAGCGTCCCGCGAGGATATCCGGGTCGATTTCCGGCGGTCTTGACTGGACCACGATCAACGCGCTTCTTGCCTCCTGAAGCAGCGTCGGAGCATCGACCGGCAATACCGGAAACCAAAAGGGCTGACGACCGGCTCCAGGCCGATCCGGCTGGTAATCCTCTGGCGCGCGCACCGAACGCGGCAAATCCGGGGGACGGGTGTACGCAGCAACCAGCAGCGGCGTTTCCGCTCGCAACCGCACCTTGACTACCTTGGCCGGCAGTACGAAAGCGTAGTGGGCCGGCTCGGAAACCCACTCAGGAAAGAGGCTGGAACTGACCCGCCAGTCGTAACGGGAGCGCAATGCAGGAACCGGCAAAACGCCCTGGCGAACCACGTCGCCCTGCTCATCCACCAGTTCATAGCGGACCATCGCCGGGTCGGCAACTGTCGGTAGCGCTTGACGCAAATCGACCCGCCAAAAAGTCGGTTGCGCGCCCACATGCGCGATGTCGAACGCCAACGCCTGCCCCGCTCCAACCTCATACAACCGCAGGTAAACCGGATCTTGAACCAAGTTAAAAGCTGGCCCGGTTTTTTGACGCAGCGCGGCGCGGACGACTACGGGTTGGGAGGCCATGATTTCCACCAGGCCGGGCATCAGCGCGCCCGACCAGCGCGTCGTTGCGCCATGCATGGGGACGACGTATTCGGCGCGCTGCGAAGGAAGCGCCCCGTACCAGAGCAGACGAAGGGTCGCAGAGGTCCCACCGGCTTGACCATCGCCCTTTGGCACAGGCGAGTTAGGCATCATGGCGTCTCCCCCCTGTGCCAAAGGAGGGTTGAGAGAAATGCCCGCTTTAGCCAGCGGCGAGGCGACATCCAGCAGCTCCAGCTCAACCATGCCGCCGGGTTCTGGGATCGCCAGCGTTCCATGCAAATTCGGATCGACGTATAAACCAGCGGGCAACACCGGCCAGCGATGCGGTTCCGCTTCGGCTTCAAACGTCACATACATTTTCCGACTTTGGTAGGCGCGACCCTCAACGCCCAGCGGCGCTGTTGGACTCCAGATTTGCCGCAGCAATTGGGTTTGTTCGGCCAGAGTCAGTAAATCAGCGCCATAGACGCTGGCGCGGCCCAACTGCTCCCGCAGGCGGCGACTGACGCGCTGCCAACGATAATCCCGCGTGGCATCGAAAAGATGCTCCTGGGCATAAACCCGGACCACCATCTTTTCGATAATCCCGCGTGGCATCGAAAAGATGCTCCTGGGCATAAACCCGGACCACC
>JAGRHK010000538.1 GCA_020444985.1 Candidatus Competibacteraceae bacterium | reverse complement strand
CCGGCAAACTGATCAGGATCACCAGCGAAGAGCGCAGATGAAACAGAAACAGGGCGCAGACGATCACCACCACCACGAACTCTTCCACCAGCTTCTCACCCAGATTGCGCACGGCGCGCAGAATCAAATTGGAGCGGTCATAGGTGGGAACGATTTCTACACTTTCCGGTAGACCCCGCTGTAACTGCTCCAGCTTGGCCTTGACCGCTTCGATGGTGGTCAGCGCGTTCTCGCCAGCGCGCATCAGAATAATGCCGCCGACCACCTCGCCTTCTCCATCCAGTTCCGCCGCGCCACGGCGCAGTTCTGGCCCCAGACGAATATCGGCCACGTCATCCAGCAAAATCGGCGTCCCTGCAGCGCTCACTCCCAGCGGAACGCGCTGCAAGTCTTCAACGTGTTGAAGATAACCGCGCGAACGCACCATGTACTCCGCTTCGGCCAGCTCAATCACGGAACCGCCGACTTCCTGATTGGCGTTTTCAATCGCCATGCGCACCCGCGACAGCGGCAGGTTGTAGGCGCGCAGGCGATTGGGATCGAGCACCACCTGATATTGCTTGACCATGCCGCCGACCGTCGCCACCTCGGCGACGCCACCGACGGATTGCAATTCGTATTTCAGGAACCAGTCCTGCAAAGAGCGTAATTGCGCCAGATCACGCTGACCGCTGCGATCCACCAGCGCGTATTCGTAAACCCAGCCGACCCCGGTCGCATCTGGCCCCAACGCCGGCTGCGCTTCAGGCGGCAGGCGCGGCGCGATTTGGCTGAGATACTCCAACACCCGCGAACGCGCCCAGTACAAGTCCGTGCCGTCGGCGAAAATCACATAGACGAAGGAATCGCCGAAACCGGAATAGCCGCGCACCGTCACCGCGCCCGGCACCGCCAGCAACGCGGTCGCCAGCGGATAAGTCACTTGGCTTTCCACGACTTGCGGGGCCTGACCAGGATAACGAGTCTGCACGATCACCTGCACATCGGACAGATCCGGCAAGGCGTCCAGGGGAATATGCCGCGCCGACCATGCCCCCCAGCCGGCCAACAGCAGCGTCATCAAGGTCACCAGCAACCGGTTGTGAATCGACCCGCGAATGATGGCGGCAATCATGGCTGCGTCCCTGCCGCTTGGATGGCATCCACCTGATAGCGCCCGTCCTCGCCCTCGCTAATGCGCAAGCGCCTCCGGCTTTCCGGTTTCAGCCCATCGAGCTTGACGCCTTTGGCGACCGGAAAATCCATGGTCATGGTCGGCCACTTGAGTTCAGGAATCGGCTCATGCGTGACATTCAAGATATGCGTATCGAGTTCGACGGCATTGATCACGCCCTCGGTCCAGATCTCCGGCTTGGGCGGCGCAGTCAATCGTTTCAGACTGGCGCGGACGCTGCTTTCCGAATCGAGCAGGAACTGGGCGGAGGTGACCACCTGTTCGCCTTCCTTCAACCCGGAACGAATCTCCACCCGGTCGCCCGACTCGATGCCAGTTTCCACCGATCGAGCATCGAATCGGCCTTCGCCCAGGGCGATCATGACCCGTTGCTCGGTTCCGGTGGGAATCAGCGCCTCGCGGGGAATATGCAGAACGTCGGCGCGCGGTTCGGCATGGATCGTGACATCGGCGAACATATTGAATTTCAGTCGTTCGCCAGGGTTGGGAAAGCGCAACCGGGCGCGCACCGTGCGCGTTTTCGGGTCCACATCGGGATAGATATACTCCACCGCGCCCGCCCAGACCGCGCCCGGCGTGTGCGGCGCGCGGACTTCCGCTTTCTGGCCGACCGCCAACCAGCCGGCCTGTTGCTCGAACACCTCAACCTGGATCCATACTGTGGACGGATCAGCCAGGGTCATCAACTCGGTTTGCGGCATGACATACATGCCCTCACGGATGTTCAGGGCGGAAACGATGCC
>JAGRHK010000537.1 GCA_020444985.1 Candidatus Competibacteraceae bacterium | reverse complement strand
TGGCTCCGGTGATCAAGGCCAACAAGCTCTCTGCCACCAACCTGGAAGCCTTGGTCAATTTTCAGATGAATGCCCTGCAATCCTATGTCGATATGGCGATGACCCGGATGAAAAGCGCCGCCGACATCAGTGACCCCGCCAGTTTGCAGGCGTTCCTGACCTCGCAGTCCGAGTCGATCTCCAGCCTGCATCAGAAGTTCATGGACGACGCCAAGGCACTGGCCGATCTGACCACGCGCTTCAAGGCCGAATTCGACAAGCTGGTGCAGGACAGCTTGGCCGGTATCGGCAAATAAGCCGCATCCTTCCCCACAAGGCCGAACCCCCGGTTCGGCCTTTTTCTTTGGCCGGCGGTAAGCAGGCGCTGTCCCGACGGGATCCGTTTGGTATCCTATATTTTTCCATTCGCATCCTTCATCCCAGTTTCCCGATGATCTCCCAATGGTAAAAAGCCGGATCGTGGTGGGCCTGTCCGGCGGCGTGGATTCCTCGGTGGCCGCCCTGTTGCATCGAGCGATTGGCGCGCAATTAACCTGCGTATTCGTGGATACCGGCTTGCTGCGCTTGCATGAAGGCGATCAGGTGATGACGACCTTCAGTCAGCATCTGGGTGTGCGGGTGATTCGCATTGACGCCGAGGAGCGGTTCCTGGATCTGCTGGCCGGCGTCACTGATCCCGAGCAAAAGCGCAAGATCATCGGTGGATTGTTCGTACAAATCTTCGAGGAAGAAGCCGCCAAATTACAAAACGTGCAATGGTTGGCTCAGGGCACTATTTATCCCGATGTGATCGAATCGGCAGGGGCGAAAACCGGCAAGGCGCATGTGATCAAATCGCATCACAATGTCGGCGGTCTGCCGGCGATGATGCGCCTGAAGCTGGTCGAGCCGCTGCGTGAGTTGTTCAAGGACGAAGTGCGCCGGTTGGGGGTGGAGTTGGGCCTGCCATCGGAAATGGTGTATCGCCATCCCTTCCCAGGTCCGGGTCTGGGTGTGCGGATTCTGGGCGAGGTACGCAAGGAATACGCTGATCTATTGCGCCAAGCGGACCATATCTTCATCGAAGAATTGCGGCAGGAAGCGTTGTACGACCAGACCAGTCAGGCGTTTGCCGTGTTCCTGCCCGTCAAATCAGTCGGGGTTATGGGCGATGGGCGGCGCTATGACTATGTTGTCGCTTTGCGTGCGGTGGAAACCGTGGATTTCATGACGGCGCGCTGGGCGCACCTGCCCTATGAGTTCCTGGATCGGGTCTCACGACGCATCATTAATGAAGTGCGCGGCATCTCTCGGGTCGTTTACGACGTATCCGGCAAGCCCCCGGCGACTATCGAATGGGAATGATCCGGTGTTTGGCGCCGACTGGCGCCGAAGCAGTACGAAGACATGCCTAAGCCCGCGTCATTGCGGGCTTTTTTGTGATTTGGTTCGATGAGAGATTTTGAATTATGGCCATCTTGACTGTGAGAAATGTACCAGATGACGTGCATCGCGCTTTGCGTGTGCGAGCAGCTCAGCATGGTCGTAGCATGGAAGCGGAGGTACGTGAGATTCTGGCGGCTGTGGTCAAACTTTCGAGCCGTGTGCGAATGGGTGATGCCCTGGCCGCCATCGGTCGCAAGATCGGGTTGAGTAATGAGGATTTCGCCGTCCTTGAGAACGTGCGCGACAAGACGCCAGCCAAACCGTGGCATCACGCGACACCGCGCCCTATGAAGCGGCCGGAGTGACGGTCATCAATCCTTGGATGGAAGCAGCAGGCTAGCCGATACCATGTGACCATGAACGCCGTAGAAATCGAACAAGCCATCACCGACCTTGCAGAGCAGCCCTTCGACCCCGCAGAGTTTCCCTATGCCTTCCTTGAAGCCTTTGGCAACAAGGCAACGACGATCAAGCGTCTCCGCGCTGGGGCGTC
>JAGRHK010000536.1 GCA_020444985.1 Candidatus Competibacteraceae bacterium | reverse complement strand
CAGCAGCAACCGTTCACTGCCGGATAGGCAGCTCAGAAAACTGGGGCTAAATTGCGCCTCGCTCCGCGCAAGTTCACTGCCGGATAGGCAGCTCAGAAATTAGAGTGTGCCATGAAATGGATTTGCCAGGCACGCTGCCTGGAATCATTTTTATGCTGCTAAATCGCTGGGAGCGATATGTGAATGCGACAATTTATCGCATTCACGGAGCCGAGAAAGCCGTTACAATGCAAACTGATGATCCCGTCTCCCACAATCAATCCGTTCGTTTTCGTACAGCTTCTTATCGCCACACAGCGATTTCGTCCAATCGCCGGCGCACACTCGGTTCCGGCAGTTCTGCGGGATAACCCAGGCTGAGGAGAGCCAGCGGCGTTAAGCCCGGCTCCAAACCCAATATCTCGCTGATGCGCGCTTCTTCGAAATAGCCAACCCAGGTCGAACCCATGCCAGCGGCGACAATGGCCAACTGGGCGTAGGCAGCAGCGATGGTCGTATCCTGCAAAGCGTAGAGTTTCGCGCCGCGCTCGCCAAAAGTAGTCGCGGAGCGGGCGGGGTCCGTGCAAAACGCCAGACAGATCGGCGCTTCAGCGATAAAGGTCTGATCGTGGGCCGCCTGGGCCAGCGCCTGCCGCTCGGCCGGATCGCTGACTACAATGATTCGGTAAGCCTGCAAGTCGCCCGCCGAAGGCGCAGCACAGGCCATTTCCAGGATGGCATGCAGTTTTTCCGGCTCAACCGGCATATCGGGCTGGTATTTGCGAATCGAGTGACGATGGCGAACAGTCTCGAAAAAATCCCACATGATGCAGTTCTCACTATGGATAACTCAAGAGGAAAATTGTTTTTGGCAGCAGGGGTTTAACCGGTTCCCTTGACCAGCGCGTTCAGCTTTGGCAATTCCGGCGATTGTGGATAGTTTAGCTCCAGCACCCGCAGGCTATCGGCAGCGAGTTGCGGCATATCCATCTTGAGATAGGCTTGCGTCATGATGCTAAGCGCGCGTTCAACCACCGGGCTGCGAGCATAGGTTTCGAGCACGTATTTGGCGCGGTTAGCCGCCGCCACATAAGCGCCTCGTCGTAGATAGTAGTCGGCAACATGGACTTCATAGGTGGCCAGACTGTTGTGCAGGAACAGAATACGCTGGCGAGAATCTTCAGCGTACTGGCTATTGGGGAATTTCCGCACCAGTTCGGAAAAATCGTTGTAGGATTGCCGGGCGGTGTTGGTGTCCGTCTTGGAGCGATCGACCGGGGCCAGTCGGTCGAACAGCGTGTTGCTGCGCTGGAAATTCACCAAGCCCTTCATGTAATAGGCATAATCAACAAAGGGATGCCGGGGGTTGGCCCGGATGAACCGGTCAGCCGCAGCGATGGCGGCGTCCGGCTCGCCGTCTTTGTACTGGCAGTAGATGGTGTCGAGCTGTGCTTGTTGCGCGTAGCGACCGAAAGGATAGCGGGCTTGAATCTTGTCCAGGTAACCGATTGCAGTCTGGTAGTTGCCCCCATTCATGGCATCTTTGGCTTCGCTGTACAGGCGCTGCGCCGACCACCCTTTGGTTTCGTCAATTTGTTCGGGGAGCAGGGAGCAACTGGCCAGAAACATCACGGTTAATGGAATAACGATCAATAATTTGGATAGATGGCGCATGGCAAATTACATGGGAGAATGACAGAAGTCGAAAATGAAATGATTTACGAAACGCAGTATAACGCCCACATCGCTAAAAACCATCATGCCTTTGATCGAGCGGATTGATTGTCAAATTCCCACCACTTGCGCCGGGATGCGGCTGGATCAGGCGCTGGCCGGGTTATTCCCGACCTATTCGCGCAGCCGCTGGCAACAGTGGCTTAAGGCTGGTCAATTACGGGTCAATGGAGCGATCCGTCGCCCGCGTGATTCAGTAACAGGTGGCGA
>JAGRHK010000535.1 GCA_020444985.1 Candidatus Competibacteraceae bacterium | reverse complement strand
GTCGACGCCGGGCTGGATGGCGACCGTTCTCCAATTCCACCACCGCGACATGGGTCGGCGGTTGATGAAGCAGCCGGACGGCTTCGGTAATAGAGGGCAGTTTTAATTGATCCAGCAGAGCGGAGGGCAACAGTTCCGGCAGCAACGGCACGCTCTCCAGGTAGCCTAGCGCCTGCTCCGCCAAGCTGCGCAGCGTGAATTGTTGCAAGCCAGCGGTGGTAGGATAAATCGGGGTCAGACAGTCCTCCATCGGCGGCGTGTCGGGTTCAATCCGACGGCATTCCGGGTGGATCATCTCTAAATCACCGGTATAACCGGTTCGCACTTCGCCGAAGCAACGCAACCGCGCGCCGGTTTGGCAGAGCCATTGCTGTTGCGCAGGACTGAAATGAAAGAAACGCAGGGTGAGATCGCCGGTTCCGTCGTTCAGGCGACAAAGCAGAAAACGCCGGCTGCGTCCGCTGATTTGGCTGTTCATCACGGTCGCTTCGATCTGCGTTTCTTCGCCAGACTGCAATTGGTCGATCGAGGTAATGCGACTTCGGTCCTGATAACGCAACGGCAAATGGAGTAATACATCCTCGGCGGTGTGCAGGCCGAGTCGCCGCAAGCGTTCCGCCAGCTTGGGGCCAACTCCTTTCAGGGTAGTGATCGAAATCAAAGTCTTGCCGGCGATGGCGTCAGGTTAATGGGCGTGCAGGCCCGGACAGG
Source organism: Candidatus Competibacteraceae bacterium (assembly GCA_020444985.1). GTDB lineage: Bacteria > Pseudomonadota > Gammaproteobacteria > Competibacterales > Competibacteraceae > UBA2383. The sequence continues at coordinate 1,213 of JAGRHK010000535.1, read as the reverse complement.
CTGGGTGCCTGAAAAAATGAATTGATAGAAAAGTATACAACAACTGGTTAATATAAATGAGGTTTAAAGTTATTGAAAACCCGATATGCGGGACAAGTCAAGAATCTGGGAGCGCCTCATGCGTGTCTATCACAAGAACCTGTACACTCTGGCCTTGTGGCTGGTGCTTGGTTGTGGTTTGTTGAGCCGTGGCGTTACCGGCGCGGAGATTGCGGCGCAAGCGTCAGCCCCTGAGCCAGTATTCGCGCCGATTCTAACGCAGGTGCTGGCTGCGCCAATTCCATTTGCCGGGTCGGACGGACGCTGGCATCTGGTCTATGAATTGGAGCTGCGCAATAGCACGGCGGGCTCCGCCATTTTGGAACAGGTCGATGTGCGCGATGCCGACCAACTGATTTCGCTGGAAACGTTTGCCGGAGAAAAACTCGTCGAGCGACTTGAAATAGCCAGCCAGCGTCCCGCCGCCGCTCTATTGGAAGCGGCCCAGTTTGGCATTCTGTACCTGCATCTGAGCTTCCCCGATCGTGCATCCGTACCGCGGACCCTGGAGCACTGGATAACCGCACAACTGACTGCTGCGCCGTCTGGACAGGAACGTGGTATTTCCATGGGTGGTTTTAGCGAGGTGGGGTCAGCGCCGGTTGCTATTCTCGGACCACCGCTCCAGGGTGGGGGTTACATTGCTGCGGATGGCTGTTGCTCCTCCACACGCCATCTACGCGCCCTGTTGCCTTTGAATGGTCAGTACCGGCTCAGCCAGCGTTTTGCCATTGACTGGGAAAAGCTTGATGCGTTGAATCGCATTTATGTGGGGCCGCGCGAAGATCCGCGCAGTTATTTCATTTACGGACAACCGGTTCTAGCGGTCGCTAACGCCCGGGTTGCCGTCGCCGTGGATGGTTTGCTGGAAGCGACGCCCGGCGCCTTTCCCGAAAATCTCGCTTTGTCTGAAGCCGATGGCAATCATGTCATTCTTGATCTGGGGCAGAGCGTCTATGTGCTTTATGCCCATTTACAGCCAGGCAGCGTTCAGGTGCGTACTGGAGATCGGGTACGACCCGGTCAGGTGCTGGGTCGAGTCGGAAATTCCGGCAATTCCCTTGCCCCACATTTGCATCTGCAGGTTATGGATGCGCCTTCGGGTTTAGTGGCCAATGGGTTGCCTTATGTTTTCAGGCGCTTCCGGATTACCGGCGTTGATGAAGCGGGTACG
>JAGRHK010000534.1 GCA_020444985.1 Candidatus Competibacteraceae bacterium | reverse complement strand
GATGCTGATTATCAACCAAATGGTAAAAGTTCGTCACATAACCATTCACTCTGGTTTTCCTGCCTACGGGTAAGGCCACTCAGCAAACAAACGAGGTATTTCCTCATGAGCGCATTAGAAACGGCTGCCCATCCTGAACGACTCTGTCGCGTGGCGATTGATCCATTGAGCCGAGTTGAAGGACACGGCAAAGTCACATTGCTGACGGATCGCGATCATCGTATCCGCCAGGCGCGGTTGCATATCGTCGAATTTCGCGGCTTTGAAAAATTTATCCAGGGCCGGCCTTATTGGGAAGTGCCCGTTGCGGTACAGCGTTTGTGCGGCATTTGCCCAGTCAGCCACAATCTGGCGGCGGCCAAGGCGGTCGATCAATTGGTCGGCGCGCAGCAAATTCCGCCGACCGCTGAGAAAATCCGCCGGCTGATGCACTACGGCCAGACCCTGCAATCCCATGCTGTGCATTTCTTCCATCTCGCCTCGCCGGATTTTCTGTTCGACTTTGACAATCCGGTAGCTCAGCGCAATATCGGCGGGGTCATGGCCGATTATCCGGATGTCGCCCACCAGGGCGTGCGCTTGCGCAAGTATGGCCAGGAGGTGATTCGGATGACCGCCGGCAAGCGGGTGCATGGCACAGGCACCGTGCCTGGCGGGGTCAACAAGGCGCTGACTCTGCAAGAGCGCAATTACCTGTTGAAAGATCTGGATTTGGACCTGATGATCCAGTGGGGACGCAATATCCTGAAATTGATGAAGAACGCCTATGCGGCCAACCCCGGCTACTTTACCCGCTTCGCCGCCATTGAATCGAATTACCTCAGCCTGATTCGCGCCGACGGGGCGCTGGATCTCTATCACGGTGGACTGCGGGTCAAGGATGATCAAGGCCATCCATTGCTTGACCATCTGGACTACCGCCGCTATTCCCAAGTCATTCGCGAACAAGTCAAGTCCTGGAGCTATATGAAATTCCCCTTCATTCATTCTCTGGGGCCGGACAAAGGCTGGTATCGCGTCGGGCCGCTGGCGCGCATTAATAATTGCGACTTTATTCCCACGCCGGTCGCCGAAGAGGAACGTCGCGAGTTCATGGCGTTGAACAACGGCCAACCGATTCATGCAACACTGGCCTACCACTGGGCGCGTATGATTGAGTTGCTGTATGCGACCGAGGCCATTCGTGAATTACTGCTCGACCCGGATATTTTCGGCGATGAACTGGTGGCGCGCGGCGAAATGGCTCGGGAAGGCATCGGCGTCATCGAAGCGCCGCGCGGCACGTTATTCCACCATTACCGGATCAACGAGGATGGGTTGATCGAGAAGGCCAATCTGATTGTGTCGACGACCAACAATAATCAGGCGATGAACGAGTCGATTCGCCAGGTGGCTGAGAATTATCTGGATGGCAAGGAGCTGACCGAACCGTTATTGAACCAAATCGAGGTGGCGGTGCGGGCCTACGATCCCTGTCTGTCCTGCGCCACGCACGCTTTGGGGCAGATGCCTCTGCATGTGGAACTGGTTGACGATGCCGGCGCGGTCGTGGATCGCCTGGTTCGGGATGCGGATGGCGCAATTCATCGCCAAGCGCGTGGATTCTCGTTGGAAAACCGATGAATCCCGGTGATGTCTGGCGGCGGCGACAAAACCAGCCTTTGTTTTATCAGGAGGATCATTTGATACAGCGTGCGCCGCCATGCCGGAACTTAAAATGATCCTGGAAGCGGTGCTGCTGGCGGCGGGCGAACCGTTGTCGCTGGAGCGTCTGCTCGGCGTCTTTCCTGAAAGCGAGCGGCCTGAGCGCGACGCCGTGCGTAAGGCGTTGCTGGAATTGATGCGCGACTATGCAGAGCGGGGCATGGAACTGGTCGAAGTCGCCAGCGGCTTTCGTCTGCAAGTGCCGCGTATCTATTCGCCCTGGGTCTCGC
>JAGRHK010000533.1 GCA_020444985.1 Candidatus Competibacteraceae bacterium | reverse complement strand
CGATCCTCATGTGCTGATTACAGTACGCGATTCTTATCATTGATACAAACTACCGGCATGGCGAATTATCAAAGTGGCAGAGACTATAATCACATGGAGGCATGGCCTGACCATCCCGTGGTCAACCAGAGGGCCAGCAAGGTTCGATTCAGCATCTGATTTTAAAACATACGCCTATCGTAAGGAGAGCAGGATGTACATCGGCGATTATCTTGGCCGGCGCACTATTTACAGCCCGGAAGCGTTGGCGGTTGTAGACGCAGGTAAAGATCCGGAATTGCGCCTGACCTATGCACAAATGAATGAGCGGGCCAACCAACTGGCGAATGGATTGAGCGAAATCGCTGGCATCAACAAAGGTGATCGAGTCGCAATCCTGGCGCAGGATGGGGTCGAACATCTCGACCTGTTATTCGCCTGCGGCAAGCTGGGCGCTATTCATACGGCGTTGAATTGGCGCTTGCATTGGCGAGAATTACAACAGATTTTTTCTGATGTGACCCCGACTGTACTCCTCTTTGATGATGCCTTCAGAGAGGCGGTTACCGCGTTGGCGAATGCCGGAACCTCGGTGCAACATTGGATTCATCTCGATGGCTCCGGCATTCCCGGCAGTCGGGATTTTAACACGTTGCTGGCCGCTACTCCCGCCACGCCGCGCACCTGCGAAACACTGACCGAGGAAGATATCGCCGCGATCGTTTTTACCGGCGGCACGACCGGATTACCCAAGGGCGCCCGCATCAGTCATCGCCAGATTGCCTGGAATTGCCTGAACACCGTCATCCATGATCTGGGTCGTGACGATGTGTATTTGAACGTTTTTCCGATGTTCCACGTCGGCGGCTTGTTTGTGTACACCCTGCCTCAGGTGATTCTCGGCGGCACAACGGTGCTGCTGAAGCGATTCGACCCCGAGCGAGTGCTGGAGCTGATCCAACGGGAGCGGGCCACCGTATTTGCCGCAGTTCCAGCCATGTACCAGATGCTGACTCAAGCCAAGGCTTGGGCAGACGCCGATCTAAGCTCGCTACGCTTTTGCACCAGTGGCGGCGCGCCGCTCCCCGTGCCTCTGGTCGAACAATGCACTCGCGAGAAAGGATTCCGTTTCAAACAGGGGTTCGGCATGACCGAGTTTGGTCCCGGCCTGTTCGCCCTTGCGCCGGAAGACGCCATTCGTAAAGCCGGCAGCATTGGCCGGCCCAATTTTTACGTCGATGCCCGAATCGTCGATCAAGATAACCGTCCCCTTGGTCCGGGCGAGGTCGGGGAGCTGGCGCTGAAAGGATCCAGCATGGCTTCCGGTTATTTCAATATCAACAATGCGCCGGACTGGGCCAGGGTGATGGATGCCGAGGGTTGGTTTCACACGGGCGATCTGGCCCGTCATGACGAGGACTGGTATTTTTATATCGTTGATCGCCTGAAAGATATGTTTATCTCCGGTGGCGAAAACATCTATCCCGCCGAGATCGAGGCGACCCTCTACCGGCACCCGGCGGTTTTTCAGTGCGCGGTCGTGGGCATTCCCGATGCCCAGTGGGGTGAGGTAGGCAAGGCGTTTGTCGTATTGAAACCCGAGCTTGTTGCTACGACGGAAGAATTGCTGGCGCATCTTGGCGAACACCTGGCTCGCTACAAGATTCCGCATCAAGTTGAATTGGTAACGGCGCTCCCCATTTCCGCTGCGGGCAAAGTGCTGCGACGGGAGCTGCGGGAAAAACAGTGACCCTCTGATCCGATCTGCCGCCAACGATGACCGTAAAAAGTACGCTGGCGACCGTCCGGTTAATGCTACCGCGCCTTATGTGTAATAACTTTTCACTGAAATTCGATCTTCTTCCCGTTTGGGAATGATTATGATTTAATGACGCTTCGATGAAGCGGGGGTGTTCCCAACCAGGAACTGAGAGAGTCCCTTTGAACCTGATCCGGGTCAT
>JAGRHK010000532.1 GCA_020444985.1 Candidatus Competibacteraceae bacterium | reverse complement strand
CTTGATCATGAGAGACCTCCGATAAGCGATTGTTATTAAAAATAATTAAATAGAAAAAACCTTCATCTCCGAAGGCTTTAGTGAAAATATAACGCGTGATTACTACGAGATGACGGTCTTTATATTGCACTTATATTGCAGTTTTATGGCAATGAAACCTGAAAAGTGATGTCGGGAGCAGAGAATGGAGCGCAATCAACGAACAAGTCGCGACAAAGTCATCCTGATTACCGGTTGTTCTTCGGGCATTGGATATGGTGTCGCCCACGGTCTGAAGGCGCGTGGTTGGCGCGTATTTGCCACCGCGCGCCAAACTGCGGATGTCGCGCGTTTGCACGCAGAAGGTTTGGAAAGCGTGGGGTTGGATGTCACCGATTCCCAGTCCATTCGCGCCGCCGTGGCGACCGTACTGGAACAAACCGGCGGCCAATTGGATGCATTGTTCAACAACGCAGGTTATGGTCAACCGGGCGCGGTGGAGGATGTGAGTCGTGATGCGTTGCGCGCGCAGTTTGAAACCAACCTGTTCGGCGCCCTGGAGTTGACGAACCAAGTGATTCCGGTGATGCGCCGGCAAGGTCGGGGGCGGATTTTGTACAACAGCTCGGTGCTGGGCCTGGTGGCGTTTCCCTACCGGGGCGCTTACGTCGCCAGCAAGTTCGCGATGGAAGGACTGGCGGATACCTTGCGTTTGGAGCTGGTGGCGACCGGCATCCACGTTTGCCTGATCGAACCGGGTCCCATTCTCAGCCGATTCCGGGATAATGCCCATGCAGCCTACCAGCGACATATTCAGGGGGCAAACAGTCCGCATCGCGAAAAATATGCGGCAATGGAAGCGCGACTCACCAAGGAAGGCCCCGCCGCGCCATTCACTTTGCCCCCGGAAGCGGTGTTGAAGCGGGTGATTCATGCGCTGGAAAGTCCCCGGCCCCGCCCACGCTATCCAGTGACGATGCCCACTTATCTGTTTGCCATCCTGAAGCGACTGCTGCCGGCTTCCATGCTCGATACCCTGTTGCGGCGGGCGGGCGGCGAGGGACGGCGATAAATGCCGCGCGTTCAACAAGCAGCGTCAGAACCAACGCCCGCCGGTTGGCGCAAAGTCAACCGCCGTTCCTTATTCCATCCGCCCCCGCTGGATCAAGGTTGCGCCAGATCCTGCAGCACCGAGCGCAACTCCAGCCACCATTGTTCCAGCGGCCGCCGGTTGGCGATATCGACCATGTCCGGCATCTGCTTGATCGGAAAGGTCGTCAGCTTGCCTCCCGCCAAGCCGGCGAAAGCGCCCGCAGCTCCGCCGCGCGCCAACTCCCCCGTCAGAAAATCGATGCCGTGGGCGGCGAGTCGCGTCGCCAGGATTCGGTCAAATGGCGAGGGATTACCGCCCTGTTGCACATGGCCCAGCACCGCTTGGCGCACGTCAAAGAGGTGACCGCCTTCCTCTTCAAACAGTCGGGCCAGAAAATCGGTGGTGTAATGATCATTGGCGTATTCATTGCGGATGGTCAGGTAGAAGCGCCGCCCCTTGTGGAAGCTGTCAACCATGCGCTCCACATCGACTTGCAAGTCCTTGAGCGTGACGCCCTCTTCGGGTAAGTAAATCCGCTCCGCCCCACCGGCCATCCCGCTCATCAGCGCCAGATAGCCGCAATGACGCCCCATGACCTCGACCACGAAACAGCGCCGCGCCGCCATGGCCGATTGCTTGATGCGGTCGAGCGCCTCGACAATGACATTAAGCGCGGTGTCAGCGCCGATGCTTAAATCCGATCCCGGCAGGTTATTATCGATGGTCGCCGGCAGACCAATCATGGGAATCTTGAAGGCGGGATAGCGCTCCTGCTCGCTGTGCAGCCAATGGAGCGCTTGATAGGCTTTCCAACCGCCGATGACCAGCAAGCCATCAATGCCATGTGTTTCCAGCGCGCGTGCGACAG
>JAGRHK010000531.1 GCA_020444985.1 Candidatus Competibacteraceae bacterium | reverse complement strand
GTGCGGGCGCTGTCGGCAGCCTCCCAAGCGGGCGTGCCCATTGACTTGATCGTGCGCGGTTTCTGCTGTCTGGCCCCTGGCGTACCCGGCTGGACGGAGAATGTGCGCGTGCGTTCAATCATTGGCCGATTTCTCGAACACTCACGAATTTTTTATTTTGCGAACGGTCATGAAGACCCTCTGGCGGGTGAGTTTTTCATCGGTTCGGCGGACTGGATGCACCGGAATCTCTCCGGCCGGGTCGAGGCGGCCACGCCGGTGGAAGATCGGGCAGCGCGCGAGCGATTATGGGAGATTCTGGATCTCTGCCTGCAGGATACGCGACAAGCGTGGTTCATGCAGCCCGATGGCGCTTATATGCAAAGTCAGCCGGCGGAGGACGCCACCGGTCCCGCTGCGATGGGTATTCACGCTTGGTTGATGGATCTGGCGCGCCGGCGGGCGTCGGCAATTTGATCAGGCGATTCTTTAAAAAAACAATAGGTTGTATGTATGCGAATTTCTTTCGATCTTGATGATACGCTGATTTGCGGACCATCCGTACCGACCGAGCAACACGTTCGCTGGTGGTCGCGTTGGCGGTATCCTGAACGAATCCGCCAGGGCGCGCGCGAACTGATGAAAGAGTTGGCGCGGCGAGGATGCCAGATTTGGATTTATACGAGTTCGGATCGCCCCGCTGACCACCTGAAATCCTGGTTCAGAAGCATGCGGATTCCAGTCGACGGGGTCATTAACCAGACCTTGCATGAGCGCGTGATTGGCCTGCGCGGGCCATCAAAATATCCACCGGCCTTTAAGATTGATCTGCATATCGACGACTCGCTAGGCGTCGCCATGGAAGGCGCGGATCATCAGTTCAATGTTCTGGTTATTTCGCCGGATGACCCGCATTGGGCGCAGCGCGTGCTGCACGAGGTGGATGCGCGCATTCAGTCCAATCCCCATTGGCGCGCCCAGCAATTGGTTAAAAGAAGCGGCCTGACCAAGAAGTGGCGTAAAAACCAATTCCTACATCCCAATAATAGTTCGGACATTTTTCCGGTAGAAACTGGACTCATGATTCCATGATGATGCAGGGTTCCCTATTCTGGGCGCTTTTCTGCCAAAGTCTGGCCCTGAATAAAGGCGGTCACAATCGCTGATCCAGAAGATCTTGATAAAATGCCAGCAATGCTTCGGCCAAACCGCGTGCGTTCCACTGTCTGGCATAAACCCGGCCCTCTTCGCCCAGCCGCCGTCTTAACGCAGCATCGTCCAACACGCGGCGAACCTGCGCAGCGAAATGCCCAATATCCTCTTCGGCAATCAACGCGCCCTGTTCTGCCGCCAGGATGTCGCAGGTGCCCATCACCGCCGTAGAAACGACGGGCACTCCGAGACTCATTGCCTCCAACAGCACGAGTCCCTGAGTTTCCGTCCGCGAGGCGAAGACAAAGGCATCCCCCGCCTGATAGCAACTGCTTAAATCGGCAGATCGCGCCAAATAATTAATAAAACGTAAATTTTCCTCCAGTCCTAATGTGCTTCCCAGACGGCGCAACCGGTTTTTTGCCGGTCCTTCGCCCGCGATGATCAGCACAATATGGGGATGAGTCGTTCTCTTCAATTCGTGCGTGACGCGCAGTAAAAACTCAATATTCTTCTCGAAAGCCACCCGGCCCACGAACACCAACGCCGGCTGATGATGGTGAATATCATGCTGGACGCGAAACGCAGCGCCATCGCCTTCCGGCAAGTCGCCTCCCGGTATACCGGTTGGAATCACCCGCATTCTGGTGCGCACTCCGTATTGAGCTAATATCTCGCGCATGGCCCGCGAGGGCGCCACCAAGCCGTCCAAGTGGTTGCATTGCCGCCGCGAGAACTGCCGAGCCACCGCCCGCCAGACGCTCTTCGGGAGAAACGGCAAGTAATGAAACAAGTATTCCTCAAAAAAGGTG
>JAGRHK010000530.1 GCA_020444985.1 Candidatus Competibacteraceae bacterium | reverse complement strand
AAGAACGCCTTTCTGGATGAGATCAACAAACAGTATGTGGTGACTGCTCGCGCGAAAGGGCTGAGCGAGCGGCGGGTGCTTTACAGCCATGTCTTTCGCAACGCCATGCTATTGGTGATCGCTGGATTTCCAGCGACGCTGGTGAGCATGTTATTTACAGGTTCGCTGCTGATCGAGGTGATTTTTTCCCTGGATGGCCTGGGTTTGCTGGGCTTTGAGGCAGTGGTGAAACGGGATTATCCGGTCATGTTCGGGACGCTGTACGTCTTTAGCTTGATCGGCTTATTGTTAAATTTGATCAGCGACTTGACTTACCATTGGGTGGACCCGCGCATCGATTTTTCTGCCCGAGCGTGACTGGATTCCCGCAATGATTACCACCGTTAATTCCTGAAAGCCGCCCACACAAGAGGGTTCATCTTGACGGTACGGCGCATTCCGCTGGCGCGCGCTTTTGCGGCCCGCTATTCGCGAGTACAACATTTCCTGCGACACTGTCCATTACTCGCCGACCTGCTGACGTTCATCGCCGGGGGACTGTTGCCCCTGGCTTTTGCGCCGTTCAATCTTTGGCTGCTGGCCCTGCTGCTACCGGTTGTGCTGTTATGGAGCTGGGATCACGCCACGCCATACCGGGCCGCGTTGCGTGGCGGATTGTTCGGACTGGGATGGTTCGGTTTTGGCATCTACTGGATTTACATCAGCCTGCACGATTACGGCAATGCATCAGCGCCTTTCGCCGCGCTGGCTACTTTTCTGGTCATCCTGCTGATGGCGCTCTATCCGGCGGTCACCGGGTGGCTATTGGTCCGCTGGGGACCGCCGCCGGGTCCTCTGCGCTGGGCGTTAGCCTTTCCGGCCGTATGGACGTTGCTCGACTGGGTGCGTAGCTGGTTGTTTACCGGGTTCCCCTGGCTGGCTCTCGGTTACAGTCAGACCGATGCGCTACTTGGCGACCTCGCGCCCGTCTTCGGCGTGTTTGGCGTGGGCTGGGCGGCGCTGCTCAGCGTTGGATTGTTCCGGATCTTGCTGAGTGGCGTGAGTCGGCAGACGCGGCTGAACGCGCTGGGACTGTTCGTGATCGTTGGGTTGGCGGCATGGGGATTGGGCCGCCACCACTGGGTTACGCCAGCCGGATCGCCGCTGCAGATCGCGATTATCCAGGGCAATATCAGTCAGGAGCAAAAATGGCGCCCTGAGACTCGCGATGAAACCCTGTACCGTTATGTGCAACTCAGTCTGCCCGAGCACCGCCGCAGCCAGGTCATCATCTGGCCAGAAACCGCTATCCCGGCTTTCTATGAAAATGTCCGCCCTTTCGTGGACGCCCTGGCCTTACGCGCACAGCAGGACGGCATCGATTATGTTGCTGGCCTTCCTACCGGCTCCTGGGAAACTTCCGTCTTCCATAACAGCGTTGCCCGCATCGGCGCAACTGTGGATTTTTATCACAAACGTCGCCTGCTGCCTTTTGGCGAATATCTGCCATTACGGGGATTATTTCTGTTTTTCCGCGAATGGGTTGATATCCCGATGGCGGATTTTACCGCCGGCGATAACGATCAGCCCTTGCTACGGATCGGCGGGCAGCCTGTTGGCGTGTCCATCTGTTTTGAAGCGGTCTTTGGCAGTGAAATACGCCGGGCGTTGCCCGAGGCAACCTGGCTGATCAATGTGAGCAATGATGCTTGGTTCAAGGATTCCACTGCGCCGCATCAGCATCTACAAATCGTCCGGATGCGCGCGATGGAGGTCAGCCGCTATGTGGCGCGCAGCACCAATACCGGCATTTCCGCCATTCTTGACGAGCGCGGACGGATCATTACACAGGGAGCGCAGTTTCAGCCTGAAGTCATTCGCGGCGCGGTGCAACCACTGAATGGCCTGACGCCTTATGCGCGCTGGGGGGATTCTCCCATCGTAATTTTGATGATAGCCTTACTCTTAATCAGCTT
>JAGRHK010000052.1 GCA_020444985.1 Candidatus Competibacteraceae bacterium | reverse complement strand
GTTGTTCCGCCGGTGACCGGGTCGGCGCGGCGGGCGTTGCCGAATCAGCCGCCCTCTGCTGGGGCGCTTGGGCTTTGGTCTGCTGATCGGGGGTCACTTCCCCGATTGGTTGCCCCTCCAAATCATACCGGGGGCCGCCGCCCGCCAGCGCCTCTCGATAGCGAGACGCCCGGGTGTAGGCTGCCAGTGCGCGGCGAAGATCCTTGCGCGTCAGGTTCATGAGCGCTGGATGCGTTCCTACCAAGGCCAGCAGCTCCTGGCCGATACCGATCTTGAGCGGCTTGGGCGTCTGGCGATTGAAGACCGCCGGAAACATCTCACAGAGCCGGTTGAGGATCGGGTTGACCTTCTGGGGCATGTAGAAAAAACCTCGCTATTTGGCGGAAGCGCGGGATATCAGCCAGCAAAAATTGTTGAAGCGGCGCCTGATCCTGATTCTCAAGCAGTTGACGTTGAAACAATGGACTACTGAGCGGAATCCGTCAACTTGGGATGTTTGTTTTAATCTCGATTGATTCATATCAACTTAATTCATGCACCGTTTGTCATCCTATCGCACAATGCCGACCCTGACCGGATCGAGTGGGCGCGATTGCTGGCGGAGGTCGCCGCTTGCAGCTACATTGACGATTATTGGGAGTACCGTCGCCTTTTAGGAGCCTATCGCCATGATTCTGCATTGGGAACAACTGGTTTTACATTATGGTTCGACGCTCAACCTGCACCGACCCCGGTTCGAACAAGCGGGACAAACCACCTACGGCCTGCTCTGTTGTCGGTATAGTCCGACGGAGGATGAATTAGGTTACAGCGCCGGCGACCATGCCGAGGCCAACCTGCTGCGCACCGCGCTGTGGACCGCGCATCTTCCTAGCGCCTTGCGCTCATGGACGCCCCACGATAGCTGCATCACGGTCACGCTGGCGATCAATCGCAGCCCCTGCCGAAACTGCGCCGCCTTGCTCGTCAGCGTCCTCAGCGCCCTGTATCGAAATTTTCCCGCCCGAGGTCCGCGCAATCGTTTCATCCTCGCCGCTAAAGGGGCCTATGAAGACGCCGAGATGACAACCCGCACCACGCAAAATGACTTGCGCCGTCTGCATGATGCCGGTTGGGAGTTGTGCGTTCTCCAGGTCGGCCCGACCTTGTCCGCTCGCGGACGCATTCTGCTCGAAGGCATCGAGCGCGTAGCCGGACGTGGTTTCGTGCGCCTGCACGGATGATCGATTCAACTCAGGTGAGGCTCGCAAGGGTTTTGGGGTTGTAATGTCAGGCGGATGGACGCCGCCGGGGCGTTTTGGGGAACACTTCATCGAGGGTGGCGGCGCTCAATAGCCGCAGACTCCAGGCTCGTAAAGTCGCTTCATCGGCTTTGGCCACAAGCTGTTCAATCCGTTTGGGTAGTGGGCCGAATTTATGTTCCAGCAGTTGCTGTAACAGTTTGGCTTCGCCTTCGATTTTGCCTTCGATTTTGCCTTCGATTTTGCCTTCGATTTTGCCTTCGCGATGGCCACGTTCATAAAGTTGCTGGGCGGCGGTGAGCATGGCGTTCTCCAGTTCGGATCGGGGATGGGATAGCAGGTCGCGCACGGTGTCGGGCGGCAGCGGGGTTACGTAAAACAGATAGGTTAGTAAGGCGTGGACGATGCGAGCGCCGTTACGTTCCCCGAACAGATGCGCCGCGAGTTCCAACAAGCGCCGCGTGCGTTCGAGGTCGCCACTGGCGGCGCCGCGCAAAGCTTCCAGGAATACCTGAATTGCCAGCGGCGGTTCGGCGGTTGGCTGCCAGTCTCTCAGATCGTAAAGCAGATAGCCGAAGTCCGGCAAATAGGGGCGCAATAGTTCCTGTTGTGCACTGGTCAAGTCGAACTCGTCGCTGAAGCGGCGAGGGAGCGTAAAGCGCGCCGCGCCGTGGTAGATCACCAGCGGCAGGATCGGCGCTCGTTGGAGTTGCTTGCCATACAGGCGGCTCAGATAACCGAGCAGTTGGGTGAGCAGCCCTGGGTCCAAGTACGACTTGTGTTCAAACAGCAGGTACAACTGACGCGGTTCGTCGGAACGGGTGGCTAACGAGAAGAGCAGGTCGGATTGCAGTTCATTGAGGGTTTCGTCGATCAGGCTGGTCGGTTCGGCGGTGAGCGTGTCGAGGTCGAATTCGGTTTGGAAAGCGGGCGGCAGGAGCAGGCGAAAGAAGGCTTTTGCCTGATCAAGATCGGCAAGGAAATCGCGCACGAAGACGTCATGAGGATGCGGAACGGACATGGCGGGATCGGGTCGAGCGGCAGGAATTTTCAGTCTGTTACTCAACAACCATCGGCTTTTCGCTGATGGTTGTTGAGTCAAGCCAGCATTTTGCCGCACTTTTCACTAAGAATGAACAGCTTTTCGGGTCAGTTGTTGACGTTTTTGATGCAGATAGGCGCGAATCTGGCGTCGTTGATTTTGTTCCTCGCTAACCAAGACATTCAGCTTTTGTCGATAACCATTGTGATCCGGCGCCAGATCGGGCATTTTATCAACCAATTCGAGCGCTTCGTCATAAGCACCTATTTCCATTAATAAATCGCTGAGCAAATCCAGCGTCGGCAAATCATTAGGGTCAAGACTCAGCGCCTTGACCAACAAAGGCATGATGCCATACACGATATCTTCGGAAGCATATAAACCCAGTTCAACGGCTTCCCGCCATTGTCTGCGGGCCTCCGTGTAGAGTTCGACGGCCGCTGCATTCTCCATAGATGATCCTCGGTGAGGTGTTTTTTATCATTATTGGCAGGTCTTGATCAGTTTGCAATCGACGGTGAAGCCGGGGGAAGGAGTAGCGCGCCCTGGCTGTGAATCAGCTCGGCGTAGAATCGGCCACTGGCTTTGATCGTCCGCTGTTGCGTCGCGTAATCCACATGCGCTAACCCGAAACGCTGCGAATAGCCATGCGCCCATTCAAAATTGTCCAGTAACGACCAGGCGAAATAACCGCGCAGATCGACGCCTTTGCGCCGCGCCTCCAGGACTGCGCACAGATGATCGCGCAGGTAGCGTTGTCGCAGCGGATCTTCCACTGCGCCATCTGCTTGGGGGGGATCGTAAAAAGCGGCGCCATTCTCGGTCACATACAGAGGCAAAGGTCCATACCGCTGGGCGACCCACTCCAGAATCTCCGTCAATCCTTGCGGATACACCTCCCAGTCCAGCGCGGTATGGGTCTGCCGGCATTGCCGAACCCGACTCGCCTGCACTGGCCAATCACGGGGATCGTGCCGCACAACTTGTCGGCTATAGTAATTGATGCCGAGAAAATCCAGTGGCTGGCGAATCATGGCCAAGTCTGCGCCAGGGAAGTCGGGCCAGGCTGCGCCAAAAATCTCGGCTAATTCTGGCGGATAAGCGCCCAGAAAAACCGGATCAAGGTAATGGCGGTTCCAGTAGGCATCGGCGCGCCGGGCCGCAGCGTGATCGTTCGGCGTTTCCGTCGCCGGGTATTTGGGCTCCAGGTTGACCACGAAGCCAATCTGATGGCGACCTTCAGCCCGATAGGTCTGCACCGCAGCGGCATGTGCGCGCAGCAGGTGGTGAGAAGCGTGGGGCGCGGCGAAGATATTGCGCTGACCCGGCGCCAGTATGCCATGCAGATAGCCGCCATCCACTACGACCCATGGCTCGTTCAGCGTGACCCAGAGCTTGACCCGGTCATCCAGCGCCCGGAACAGAATCCGGGCATAATCCGCGAACCAGTCGGCGCTGTCGGGATTCAGCCAACCGCCGCAGCGATCCAGCCGGGCTGGCAGGTCCCAGTGATAAAGCGTCACCATAGGCTGAATGCCCTGTTCCAGCAGCGCATCGACCAGTCGCTGGTAGAAATCCAGCCCTGGGCGATTCACTCGCCCGCGCCCTTCCGGGAGCACGCGACTCCATGAGACGCTAAAGCGATAGGCATTCAAGCCCAGTTCGCCCATTAACGCGACATCTTCCCGGTAACGCCGGTAATGATCGCAGGCAATATCGCCGGTCGCGCCGTCGCAGGTCCGTCCTGGCGTGTGCGCAAACTCATGCCAGATGCTCGGGCCGGCGCCATCCGCCAGCGGCGATCCTTCAATCTGATAAGCCGATGTTGCAGCGCCCCACAGGAAATCAGCCGGAAACAGGGAAGGGTCGGACATGATCAGTCACTTGGGTTGTTTAGCCATTACTGGCGGCGCCGCCGCGAACCCAGGCGGAAAATGCGTTGCGGTTGCGGGAACAGATCGCGACTTTTCCCCGTCCCGAAAAGCGCAGCACAACGCCTTCTCCACTGGTTACACTGCTCACCAGCCGGTTCAACAGGCCGCCGTTCTGCTGAGTTGGCACCGTGACCTCATAATGTAACTGGCTATCCCACGCCACGACATGCGCATTGTCGATAATGACGTCTTTGCCAGGCTCCACATCCAACATGAAGCCGGAGCCGAATCCGGAGACCGCCAGCTTGCCGCTGCCCGTCGCTTCCATGACAAAGAAACCGCCCGATTGCGCAAACAGGGCATTACCGAGGCTCTGGCTGCGGACTTGCAAATTAACGCCGCTTTCCGCCGCCACGAACGCCCCATCGCTCAGCATGTACTGGGTCGCGCCTACCTCCAGAATCTGAATCGTCCCAGGTAATATTGGGGAAAGCAGGCAATCCCCAGACCCCCAGTTGGCTTCAATGTGCTGCTGGAAAAATGATTCGCCATTGGCGAACCGGCGCATGAGCGCGCTGCCGAGTCCGCCGGTCATCTTTCCGGTCAGCTCCAGGGCATCTTCCATCATCACCATGGCGTCCGATTCGCAATAAATCTTTTCGCCTTTATTGAGGGAGACATGTAGAAAAGGGTCAACGTCTCCAGTCACTGTGAATATCGCCATAATCGCGGTTCCTTCAAGTTTTCGTAGTGCAAACCTGCGCCGCCCATGCGCGGCACAACCATTCCCGCTGACCGGGTTGCAGCCGTCGGTTTTCCGTATGGCCATTCACGGTCAATTCCAGTTCCGCCACTTCAGGACGGTCATAGACCACCGGCGTCAATGTCACCGTGCTCTGCGGATAATCGCCGGTCTCGGTCATCGCCATGCGCAGCCGTTGGCTCTCGATCTCGGCCAGAATATGGGCGACGCCATAGTCGCCGATCTGGTAGCGCCCGGTTTCCCGATCATCGAGATAATAGTCGAATCGCGCCGGCTGCTCGTGGCAGAAGAGGTGCAGCTCTACCGCACTCAAGTCCATGCAACTGTTGCGCAACGGGCCGGCGTAATAGGGTAGCGCGGCCCCATCCCGCACAAACAACGGCAACTCGTCCAGAGCGGCGGCGTAATGGAGAACGCGCCCGCCATTCAACCACTGACCCCGATTCAAGTCGAACCAAGCGCCCGGTGGCAAGAGCACCGGGCGTTCCTGCATCTTGACGCCATTGCGGATAATTTCCGGTCCGTGCCCTTCGCCATGCAGGATCGGCGCGACCAGCAAAGCGTCGCCGACCAGGTATTGATCATCCAGGTGCGTGTATTCGGGGCCGTCGTAGTGATAAAGCAACGGACGGATGATCGGATCGCCATTCCGCCAGTGGGCGAAAAAGCATTGATACAGATACGGCAACAGGCGATAGCGGGTGCGAATCGCGCCACGAATTGCCGCCAGCGCTTCAGCGCCAAATTGCCAAGGCTCCTGTTGCCGGGAATGACGGATCGCATGGTTGCGGAAAAATGGGAACAGGCAGCCGGCTTGATGCCAGCGCACCAGAAGTTCCGGGCTGCTATCGTCCATGAAGCCGCCCACATCGGGGCCGTTGAACGCCACCCCGGACAAACTCAGATTCAGCGAACAAGGCAACGCCATGCGCAGATGCTTCCAGTTGCTGGCGTTATCGCCGGTCCATACCGCGCTATAACGTTGGGTTCCCGCGCAGGCGCTGCGCGTCAACAAAAACGGGCGTCCCTCGGGATCAATCCGGTCATAGGCGGCGCGACTGGCCATCGCCATGAAGTGCGCATACTGATTGTGATAGCGATCATGGGGGATGGAACCCTGAGCGAAACGCATTTCCTCGCTGCGGCTATACCCGGTCGCTGGATCGTTCATATCCAGCCACACGCCGTCGACCACGCTCTCGCGCAGAAAAGCGGCTAACTTGTCCGCCCACCAGTCACGGGCGCTGTCCAGGGTGAAGTCGGGAAACACGGTATCGCCCGGCCAGACCTTGCCAACATAATCACGCCCGCTGGCGGTCTGGCAGAACGCTTGCTGTTGCCGTCCACTGTCGTAAACCGGATAACCCGGTTCGCGTTTGACGCCCGGATCGACAATCGTCACGGTATGAATCCCCATCGCCTGCAGCTCCCGATTCAGCGCAGCGGGATCGGGAAACGCTTGCCGGTTCCAGGTAAAAAGCCGGAAGTCGTCCATGTAGTCGATGTCGTACCACAGAGCGCTGACTGGCAGATCGGCGGCGGCGAATTGCGCGGCCAGTTCGCGGAATTCCGCCGCATTCCGATAGCTCCAGCGACACTGGTGATAACCCAGCGCCCAGAGCGGCGGCAGGGGCGCGCGTCCGGTCAGCGCTGCGTAGCGCCGAACCACATCGGCCAGGCAGGGACCAGCCAGCGCGTAAAGATCGGTCACGCCGCCAAAAGCCTGGTACCCGAATTCACCGGGGTGACTTTTACCGGCATCCATCGTCGTGTGCCCCGGATTATCGAAGAACAGTCCGAGAAAACCAGCGCCGATCTTGAAAATCGCTAGCGGAATGGCGACATAGGTCGGATCGTAATCATCGCGGGCGTAGGTATGGCGAAACACGGCAACCACGTCCACGGTCAGAAATTCTGCACTGTCGCCCAACTTGTTGAGGCGGCCGGTGCGTTCGCCGAAACCGTAGCAACCCGCAACATTGTGCAGGGCGAAATTCAGCAACAGGCTTTCGCCACACGCGCCGATGCCCTCGGCCACGGTGTCCAGCGCCACGCCGGCCAGCGCCAATTGCAGATGGGACGCGCTCAATTTGACCGCGCCAGCGGCGACTGGAAAACAGGCGCATGCGCATTCAGTCGCGCCTTCTGCGGGCAGGGAATTGACGGGGGAGGCCATCACGGGCGCGACGGGTTGACCAGTGCGAAGTTCTGGCAATACTGCGTCGGAGTGCTGGCGTTGATCGGCATCCTGGGCATTTTCAAAGCGTAAGCGCAGACAGCCGTCTGCAATATCGGCGCAACGCACAAGGAGGCGGATGCCCGGTCCGCTGAGCTCAACTGCATCTCCATTCACAGCCCACTGTTCAGGAATATCGAAATTCAGCGGATGGATTTTCTGGCCGAAGAACATGAGGATTGCCTCTGGTAAAGTCATCAGGCTCCGCATTTTGCTGCGCCTGACGACAAGGGATCGTTACGATAACCCGCGTCGGCACGGAAACCTCAAGCTGGAACGCTGGCATCCTGCTTGCCGGTTTCCAGCCGGCTGGCAATCGACCCCACAGGGCGATTTTGACTGTTCCGTGCAGACGCTAGGCAATAAATTATTATGATTAATTATAAAATATTTCATGCCTTCTGGCGTCCATCGAGGAGATATTTTTATGAATTTAAAAGCTTTTCAAGACTATTATCCCGAGGAGTTAAGCCATTGCTATGGCTGCGGCCGGCTTAACGAACACGGCCACCAGATCAAGAGCTACTGGGACGGTGAGGAAACCGTGGCCATTTTTACCCCGCAACCGTATCACATCGCGATTCCCGGTTATGTCTATGGCGGCCTGTTAGCTTCGCTGATTGATTGTCACGGCACAGGCACAGCGGCAGCCGCCAGTTATCGCGCTGCTGGACGGGAAATGGATACCCAACCTCCCTTGCGTTTCGTGACCGCTTCGCTGCAGGTCGAGTACCTGCGTCCCACGCCGCTGGGCGCGCCACTGGAAATCCGCGGTCATATCGAGCAAATCAAAGAGCGCAAAGTTGTGGTAAAGGCAACCGTCACCGCTAACGGCGAGGTGTGCGCACGGGGTCAGGTCATCGCGGTGCGTATGCCGGAAAATATGATGCCGACTGCCGGAGCGCCGGCATGACAACTCCTCCATTGCTCATGGCAGCCCACTTGGGGCGATGACCCAAAATCGCCTGGGGTTGTCAACTCCCCCTTGGCCAAAGGAGGAGTTGAATCGTCTTTTCCCGCTCTCTTCTGACGGTTGCTCAAGGCAATTCAAGGATTTCGAGCAAGGCCAGGCCGGTCGTTCCATCGACGCCGCGTACCAGGACGGTGTAGGGGGTGTAGGGGTCCAGGGTGAGCAACAGGGCCGGCTCCCGAGGATCGGGCGGAGCCAGGCCGGTCGCCGCGATGGCGGCGGCGGCGGCGCTTTGCCCCCAGTCATCGTTTTCGGCCAGCACCTGTCCGTCCAGGGTGGTCAGGGTGATCTGGGGGTTCTCCAGCAGATTTGCCAGTTGGGCTTCGGCCAGGGTCGGCCCCAGCACGCGCACCAGAATCTGTCGCGAGGTGTCGCCGCCGCCGAGGATCAGCCCGCCAATGAGCAGGTCGTCACCGTTGCCGACCCA
>JAGRHK010000529.1 GCA_020444985.1 Candidatus Competibacteraceae bacterium | reverse complement strand
GGGCTGAGCTGTAATCCGCAGCTGCTGATTGCTGATGAGCCAACAACCGCGCTCGATGTGACCATTCAGGCACAGATCCTTAAATTGCTGAAGGAGTTGCAGGCGCAACTAGGGATGGCCATCCTGTTTATTACGCATGATCTGAGCATCGTGCGCAAAATGGCGGATCACGTCGGTGTGATGCAAGCGGGCGTGATCGTGGAAACCGGTCCAGTCGCCGGAATTTTCAATCATCCACAACATGCCTATACCCAACAACTCCTGGCTGCCGAACCCAAGGGCGAACCGCTGCCGGAAAACCGTAAGGCTCCAGTCATCATGGCCAGCGATGATCTCAAAGTCTGGTTCCCACTGAAGCGCGGCTGGTTTGGAAAGGTCACGGAGCATGTCAAGGCGGTTGATGGCGTCAGCGTGAAGGTGCATGAAGGGCAAACTCTGGGCATCGTCGGGGAGAGTGGTTCCGGCAAAACGACCCTGGGTCTGGCGTTGCTGCGCCTGTTGTCGAGCCAGGGCGCGATTTACTTCCAAGGTCAGCGCATCGAGGATCAATCGAATAAGGCGTTGCGCCCTTTGCGCCGCGCCATGCAGATCGTCTTTCAAGATCCTTATGGATCGTTGAGTCCCCGATTATCGGTCGGCGAAATCATCGAAGAGGGTTTACAGGTGCATGGGCTGACCGGCGATCGCAAAGCGCGGCGCGCCTGGATTGCCCAAGCGTTGCAAGAAGTCGGCTTGGACCCGACGACCCAGGATCGCTATCCGCATGAATTCTCTGGTGGTCAACGTCAGCGTATTGCCATTGCGCGCGCGCTGGCGCTGCAACCGCGCCTGCTCATTCTCGACGAGCCAACCAGCGCCCTGGATGTATCGGTGCAAGCACAGATCGTCGATTTATTGCGCGATTTACAGCTTCGCCATCGCCTGGCTTATGTATTTATCAGCCATGATCTGCGGGTGGTGCGTGCGCTGGCCAATCATCTGTTGGTGATGAAAGAGGGCCAAGTGGTGGAGGAAGGACCGGCGCAACAGGTCTTTGCCCGCCCCTCACATCCCTATACGCAGGCGCTGCTGGCGGCTGCGTTGAATCTGGAAACCGTCGGGAATGGCGTGTAAGCCGTTGACGTATCGGCAGGGTCGGCTTCCCAGCCGGCTTGAACCGGCTGGGAGCCTGTTTACATCACAACATCACCCGCCGGAAATCCGCCAGTAATTGTGCAAGATAAACGTTGAAGCGCGTGGCCAGCGCGCCGTCGATCACCCGATGATCGGCTGTCAGCGACAACGGCAGGATCAAGCGCGGCGCAAATTGCTTGCCGTCCCAGACCGGCTTCATCACCGACTTGCTCACGCCCAGAATCGCCACTTCCGGGGCATTGATGATCGGCGAGAACGCGGTGCCGCCGATGCCGCCTACCGAGGAAATGGTAAAGCACGCGCCTTGCATTTCCGCCGGCCCCAGCTTGCCGTCGCGGGCCTTTTTAGCCAGTTCGCCCGTTTCCTTGGCGATATCGAAGACGCCCTTTTTATCCGCATCCTTGATCACCGGCACGACCAGCCCGTTGGGCGTATCGGCGGCAAACGCAATATGAAAGTACTGCTTATAAACCAGGTTGTCGCCATCCAGCGAGGTGTTGAATTCTGGGAACTGCTGCATGGCCCGGACGCAAGCCTTGATCAGAAAGGCCAGCATGGTCAGCTTAACGCCGCCGCCCTTCTCGCTCTCCTTGTTGATCTGTACGCGGAAAGCTTCCAGATCGGTAGTGTCGGCGTCTTCGTGATACGTAACCGCCGGGATCATCACCCAGTTGCGCGCCAGATTCGCCCCGGAAATCTTCTTGATGCGCGACAGCGGCTTGCTCTCCACCGGACCGAATTTGGCGAAATCTACGGTCGGCCAAGGCAGCAACTCCAACCCGCCCATCGCACCGCCCGCAGGCGCTGCGCCCGGCGTCGCGCCCGTCATGACGC
>JAGRHK010000528.1 GCA_020444985.1 Candidatus Competibacteraceae bacterium | reverse complement strand
ATCATGGCGATACCGTATTCGATCATGGTGCCGATCATTGCGGCAGTCAGTTTCGTCGGTGTTTACGGCATCCACAGCGGCACCTTCGATCTCATCTTGATGGTCGTACTGGGTGTTATCGGCTATATCCTGCGCAAGATGGATTTTCCGACGGCACCGATCATTCTCGGTTTCGTGCTCGCCGAACTGATGGAACAGAATCTGCGCCGGGCTTTGGCGATCACCAATGGCGATGTCGGCATTCTGTTTGAAAGCCCGATCTCGATCACCTTGTGGATCCTGTCGGCGCTGGTATTGATCTTGCCGATAGTCTTGCGGTTCCGCGCCCGCCGCCGCCAAGCGAAAGCAATTTCCGATTCACCCCAACCATGAAACTTCGCCCCGCACTGCTGGCGCTAGCGCTGGCAGGAGCGGCAGGCGCACTGTGCCAGTGGCTGCACACACCACTACCATGGCTACTGGGTCCTTTGATCGCTGTCGCTACCGCCCGCTTGAAGGGATACGACATACAGGCTCCACCCTACAGCCGTGAGACGGGGCAATGGCTGATTGGTATTACTTTGGGCCTGTATTTCTCGCCGGGTGTGGCGGCTGAACTGGTTCATTTCGCGCCGGTCATCCTGATCGGTGCAGTCTTCGCCCTGCTGCTCGGTATGGGCACGAGTCTTTTATTGCGGCGCATGACCGGCGTTGACGACGCTACCGCTCTATTTTCCAGCATGCCGGGCGGCGCGTCGGAAATGACGGTACTGGGCGCACGCAACGGTGGCCGAATGGATTTGATCGCCGCTGCTCACAGCTTACGGATTACTCTGGTCGTGCTCAGTGTACCAACGCTGATCACTGCTCTGGATGCACATGGTGTCATGCCCTATGTCCCCACACGACTCCATATCCATGCCTGGGGCCTCCTACTCCTGCTGCTGGTAACCGCCCTGGGAGGGTGGCTTTTGCAAAAATGGCGCTGGCCGAACGCTTGGATGCTCGGCGCGCTGGCCGTCACGGCGGCGCTGACAGTAAGCGATACAGTGTGGAGCGGCATGCCCAAGGGTTTTTCGCAATTTGGGCAATTACTGTTGGGAATTGCACTCGGTAGCCGCTTCAAACCCGATTTTCTACAGCGCGCACCGCGCTTCATAGGCAGCGTAGTGCTATGCATCGCGCTTTCCCTGCTGCTCTGCGCGGGCTTTGCTTGGATCATGGCCGCAGGATTCGCCCTGCATCCGGCCAGTTTGATGCTCGCGGCCTCGCCGGGTGGCATCGCGGAAATGTGCATTACGGCGCAAGCCCTGGGGCTGGGCGTACCCTTCATCACCGCTTATCACGTCGTCCGCCTCGTAGTCGTGTTAACCTGCACCGAACCGCTGTGGCGACTGCTGAAACGCCTGAAAAGTCGATGATCACCTGTCCTGTACTCGGTACGGATTTGCACGTTCCGCGCGTTGTGCATAGGCAACCCGGCATCTGCATACTCTTCTCGCCTACCCCGCTATTTTCAAAAAGGTTTATAATAACTCTTCCCGTAGGATTTTTTTAAGGACGGCTCGCATATGACCAACAACTTTGAGCTAGCCGCGCTCGATTATCACGCGCAGCCCACACCGGGAAAACTCGCCATCGTCGCGACCAAACCCATGGACACCCAACGCGATTTGGCATTGGCGTATTCACCGGGAGTGACGGTGGCTTGCCGGGCGATTGCCGGTAACCCACAGAAAGCGGCAACCCTTACTGCCCGCCAAAATCTGGTGGCGGTGATCAGCAACGGTTCGGCGGTACCGGGATTGGGCGATATCGGCCCACTGGCTACCAAACCGCTGATGGAAAGCAAAGCGGTCCTCTTCAAGAAATTCGCCGGTATCGATGTCTTTGATCTCGAACTGGCGCAATCCGACCCCGATCAGCTCATCGAAACCATCGCAGCTTTAGAGCCGACCTTCGGCGGAATTAACCTGGAAGACATCAAAGCA
>JAGRHK010000527.1 GCA_020444985.1 Candidatus Competibacteraceae bacterium | reverse complement strand
CAGCATGGCGTGAACATCATGGAGTTCTGCAAGGCGTTCAATGCCCAGACCCAGCATTTGGAACCTGGTCTGCCTATTCCGGTGGTGATCACGGTCTATAGCGACCGTAGCTTTACCTTCATCATGAAGACCCCGCCGGCCTCCGTGTTGCTGAAAAAAGCGCTGGGCCTCGACAAAGGCAGTCCCAAACCGAACACGAACAAGGTGGGTACCGTCACTCGCGCGCAACTGGAAGAAGTGGCTAAGGCCAAAATGCCCGATTTGACCGCTGCTGATCTGGAGGCTGCGGTGCGCACCATCGCTGGCAGTGCGCGCTCCATGGGCCTGAATATCGAGGGAGTTTGAGAGCATGGCCAAAATCTCCAAGCGGTTCAAAGCGATTCGCGCCAAGCTCGGCGCAACGAACAAGATCTACCCAGCCCCGGAGGCGCTGGATTTGCTTAAGGAACTGACGAGCGTCAAATTCCGGGAGTCGGTAGATGTTGCGGTTAACCTGGGTGTTGACCCGCGTAAATCCGATCAAGTGGTGCGCGGCGCGACCGTGCTGCCCCACGGTACGGGTAAGACCGTGCGTGTCGCCGTATTCGCACAGGGCGCTAATGCCGAAGCCGCCCAAGCGGCGGGCGCCGATGTGGTCGGTTTTGAAGATCTGGCGGAGTCCGTCAAAGCCGGTAATCTGGACTTCGATGTAGTGATCGCTTCGCCGGACGCCATGCGGATCGTTGGCCAACTGGGCAAGATTCTTGGGCCGCGCGGGCTGATGCCTAATCCCAAAGTCGGTACGGTTACTCCCGATGTGGCAGGCGCGATTCGTAACGCCAAGGCAGGGCAAGTGCGCTATCGTACTGATAAGGCGGGCATCATCCACTGCACCTTGGGCAAGGTCGATTTCACGACAACCCAGTTGCAGGAAAATCTGCAAGCGCTATTACACGATTTACAAAAGGCTAAACCCTCGACTTCCAAGGGCGTTTATGTGCGCCGTGTCACCGTTTCCACCACGATGGGGCCAGGATTAGCCGTGGATCAGGCGACGTTATCCTTCTGAAGCTGAATCCACACACGACTTTGGGCCGGCCGGCCTAGCCGGCCAGCGTCAAAGACCGCGGGCGCCCTCGGGCTTAATTGCTTCTGGTTCTATTCTGAAGCCCCCGCGCAGACGGCATTGCCCTTCCGGATACCCTGGTCAGGCTGCCGTTCCCTTTTTTCCACGATTGTGGAGAAAAAACCGCGAGGAAAACTGATGAGTCTCAATCTGGCAGAAAAACAGGCGGTGGTGGCCGAAGTCGCCAAGGTCGCTGCCAGTGCGCACTCCGTGATTGCCGCCGAATATCGGGGATTGAGCGTCGCTCAACTCACGAATCTGCGCGTTAAGGCGCGGGAAACCGGCGTTTATCTGCGCGTTGTTAAAAATACCCTGGCGCGGCGCGCCGTCCAGGGTACCGAGTTCGAATGCCTGCAACCCAGCCTGGTGGGACCGCTGATTCTGGCGTTTTCCCAGGAGGATCCAGGCGCGGCAGCGCGGATTTTCAAGGAATTTCTTAAAGAAAAAACCAACGACAAGCTGATCGTCAAAGCCTTGGCGGTGGGTGGACAAGCGTATCCAGCCTACGAGCTGGATCGCCTGGCTAGCCTGCCGACGCGTGACGAAGCGATCAGCCTGTTGATGGCGACCCTGCGGGCGCCGCTCGACAAATTCGCGCGGACCCTCAATGAAATTCCCGGCAAGTTGGTGCGCACTATTGACGCGATCCGGCAGCAAAAAGAAGCTGCCTGAGCGCAACGCCGTCTGATTTCGCAATTTTCCAGGTTCCTACCAGGAGTAAATTTAATGGCTGTTTCGAAAGAAGAAATGCTGGACGCCATCGCGGGCATGACCGTGATGGAAATCGTGGATCTGATTGCCGCGATGGAGGAGAAATTTGGCGTCAGCGCTGCGGCCGCCGTGGCCGCCGCCCCGGTAGCGGCTGCGGCC
>JAGRHK010000526.1 GCA_020444985.1 Candidatus Competibacteraceae bacterium | reverse complement strand
CGGGAAAATAAACGCACGGTGCAAGTGCGCATCGTTGACCGCATCCCCCGGCGAACAAGCGCCATCATTGATGTATCACGAAAGGCGGCTCGTAAGCTGAATTTCCTCCGCGAAGGCCGAATTCCAGTGCGGCTTGAGGTTTTGAAATGGGGAAAGGGAAAACGCCGCTAGTTCCACTCAAATATCGTGTTCGATGAGGAAACCGGCATGCGTATTGTGATATTGCTCGTTGTGGCAGCCATGCTTGGCATGATCCTGGTGCAATGGCTTGGCCACAAACCGCCTCTGCCGGTAGCCGCTTCGGAAACAACCGACAGCGCCGCACCGCCCGCCATACCAACCCGCCCCGAGGACTTGAAGAAATTTAACAAGGATATCAACCAATTCATGCAGGATGCTGCCCGGCGGCGGCAGGAAAATGCGCCTTGATCCCTGCCCTGAATCCGTTGTTGATGTTATCAATCACCCGCCCGCTCCCGAGAAGCGGCAAGTGTGGCTTCACGGCAACTGAGCGCCCTGAAATCCGCGCGCAAGCCATTGAGACGCTGGGTTAACCGGGCGCGTTGGCGGTCAGTTGCCAACCGCATCAAATCGGCAGTTAGCGCCAGCGCCTCTACCCGGCTACGCGCCGCTTGGCGGGCATAATCCTCAGTACGCACGACCGCTGGCGATCCGAACAAACCGACCAGCCGGAGTCGGGCAACATTCGCATCCGATCCATCATTTAACGCCTCACGCGCGGCTTCCAACAAACGCTGACGATTCGCCAGCCAACCTCCACCTTGACGGTCCAAAGCGATGCTCCACTGGTGAACGCGCGCGGATTGTTCCGCAGTCAGGTCGCCGATCCAGGGCCGTAACCGCTTTTCCATCCGTTCAGCCCGCTCACGTTGCCGCGCTTCTGGCGGCGGATCCAGATATTTGAGGCGCGCATCGATCACTTCCTGATCCAGCCGGGCAAACAGTTCAGCGCGCTGGACGGGATCCAGGCGCACCAGTAGCTCCGCCAAGGTAGGCGCGAATTCCATCCGAATAGCATCAATGAAAGACTCCAGTCGCTGGGCAAGCCGGTCAAGATGCGCTAAATCCGGCTTCGGAGATGCAATTTCCACCTGTAATTCGCCTAACCATGCCTCGTAGGCCGGCAATTGTGTATGGCAATGCCATTGTCGGTGTGTTCGCAATTGTGATTCCAGCCAGACGCGCTGCTCATCATGCAACGCGACAAAATCTTCGACCTGCCCAAGCAGCCAATAGTCGAGATGATAGTAAGCCAGGCGCAAGACGCTGCAACTACCCAGCATCAGCGCCAGAAACGCTGGCAGGAAAGCGCGGAAAACGATTCGTCGTGAAAGAATTTGCATTTCCCAAGAGACTTGGATTAAGGCGCAAGGTTTCCATAACTCTGGAACCTGAAGTCGGAAAACGGAAAATTTAACTGTCATGACGGCGACATCATTTCGTTACCGTTCTTATCCCATACTCCTGTTCCTATCGACTTCCCTAAATCTGATTCGAGGCGGTATGGTCAGGAAACTCGGCGCTCAAATCGGCAATCAAGCCCACGACTTATTATTCAAAACCATTCATCAACGTTATTTGATCTACAACATGTGCTGGGAAGATCCCCGGATTGACCGGCAACTGTTGGATCTGAATCAGGATAGTCAGATTGTGGTACTAACCAGCGCAGGTTGTAATGCGCTGGATTACTTGCTGGATACGCCGGCGGCCATCCACGCCGTTGATGTGAACCCCCGACAAAATGCCTTGCTACAGCTTAAGCTGGCGTTGATTGGCTACGGGGATTTTAGCGATCTGGAACAAATGTTTCGCCAGGGGTCACATCCCCATTTCCAGAAGCTCTATCAGTCCGTGCGTTCACGACTGCCCGCTTACGCGGCAGCGTTCTGGGACCGGAAGATTGCCTACTTTGATACAACGAATCGTAAAAAATCATTCTATTACCACGGCAC
>JAGRHK010000525.1 GCA_020444985.1 Candidatus Competibacteraceae bacterium | reverse complement strand
GTCGAACTGGATCGCTTCACCGCAGGTCGCTAGTTCGACCCATTCCTCTGCAGCAGGCGCTCGCAGCAGTTCGTCGAAATTCAACATGCCCGGCGTTTTTTCGGCGCCCAGACGAATAACCATTTCGAGCGTGGGCAGCTTGGCGGATTTCAGGCGGCCGGGCGGACAATCGCGCAGTTCCGGGGCCAGATCGGTCAGGATACCCACATAGTCGCTGCTCTTGAATGCCGCCGGCATCACCAGCCCCCGACAACCCACCTTGTTGAGCGCGTATTCCAATTCGGATCGGCGATAGGCCGGATTGATGTTGACCAGGATCAAGCCCGCCTTGGCGGTCGCAAACTGGGTCAGAACGCTTTCCAGATTGTTCGGCGACCAGATGCCGATGCGGTCGCCCGGCTTGAGCCCGATCCGAATCAGGCCGCAGGCCAGCGCATCGACGCGCTCCCGGAGTTCGGCATAAGTCAGACGCGCGTTTTGATGCTGTGACACAAAGGCGTCTCGGTCAGCGTGACGGGCGCACATATCGTCAAAGAATCGGCCAATGCTCTGGCCAATCAGCGTTTTTTTCGATGCGCCGTGAACGTAGCTCAGCTCGGTCATGGAATCTTCCTTTTGATGATTTTGGAATGACAGATTTGTGAATGGCAATAGGACGAGTCGATACGGCAACCAAACGGCCTTACGCAGGATCAGATTCGAACTCGACCAGTTCGGCGCCGTCGCTCACCGGGTCGCCGACCGCGAAACGGAAGGCTTTCACTGTGCCTTTGGCGGGGGCCGCGATGGTATGCTCCATCTTCATGGCCTCTAGAATCAGTAGCGGCGCACCTTTCTCCACCTTTGCGCCAACGGAGGCGAGCAAGGCGATCACGTTGCCCGGCATGGGCGCCAGCAGGCCACCTTCCGGCCCGCCGCCTTCGCCACCGTGATACAAGGGATCGATCCGAGCCAGATTCCAGACTCGCCCGTGCAGGAACACATGGCGCTTTTCGCCCGCAACCACGACGGCAGCGTTGACTCGCAAACCGTCCAGTTCCGCCCACAAGGTGTCGTCAGGCCCCAGTTCGCCGCGCGCCCCGGTTTCCTGGCCGTCCAACGCCAGAGCGTAACGTTGGGCGTCGCCCCCGGCGGCGTAGCGCACGCGCACCGTTCTTTCCGTTTCACCGGCTCGGAACAGCAAGCGCCGCTCGGCGTTGGAGTTGAGCCGCCAGCCGTCGCGTAAACCCCAGGGCGAAAATGGATCGGCGCGCTCCGCCGCGATGCGGGTCGCCTGCGCCTGTTCGCGCAATAGCGTAGCGAGCGCAGCCACCAGCACCACATCGCGCGGTGCAGGCGGCTCTTGCTCGAATAGAAATTCGCGTTCGCGCTCAATCAGGCCGGTGTCGAGGTCAGCCTGGGAAAAGGCTGGCGAAGCGACCAACCGCGATAGGAAATCAACATTGTTGGCCACGCCGACGATGCGGTACTGCGCCAAAGCCCGGAGCATCCGCGCCAGCGCCAGTTCCCGGTTTGCGTCCCAGACGATGAGCTTGGCGATCATCGGGTCGTAGAATGGGCTGATCTCGTCGTCTTCCTCGACGCCGGTATCGACGCGCACATGCAGATTTTCCGCAGGCGGCGCGAGATGGGTCAGCATTCCGGTGGAGGGCAGAAAGCCTTTGGCGGGATCTTCAGCATAAATTCGGGCTTCCAGTGCGTGCCCGCGCATCTGAACCTGCTCTTGAGTCAACGGCAGCGGTTCGCCCGCCGCAATGCGTAATTGCCATTCGACCAAATCCAGGCCAGTGATCATCTCGGTGATGGGGTGCTCGATTTGCAGGCGCGTGTTCATTTCCATGAAATAAAACACGCCTTCCGCGCTGACGATGAACTCCACCGTACCGGCTCCGACGTAACCGACCGCCTTCGCCGCCTCCACTGCCGCGCGTCCCATCGCCTGCCGGCGTTCGGTGGTCATGCCGGGGGCGGGCGCTT
>JAGRHK010000524.1 GCA_020444985.1 Candidatus Competibacteraceae bacterium | reverse complement strand
TTATCCTACCTGAATCCCCAGTTACGCTTTTCCGCCGCTATCGGTTGGACCGTCTTCGCCGTCATTTTATTAGCAGCGCTGGCCGGAGCGAATCTGGCTGCCCGTGAGGCCGAACGCCTGGCCCGCGCCGATGCCGAACGCCTGCTAACCCAGTTCGCTGTGCAAATTCACCATGCGCTCGATATGAATTTGGAAATGCGGCGCTCCATCCTCCAAGTCACTGCCGTCCAAATTGCGGCTTCTCAGGATCGGGACGCCGACGCACTGCGCCATCATCTCGAAGCTGTGCAGGCGCATTTCCCCGAATTCGCTTGGTTCGGCGTGGCAGACGAGCATGGTCGCGTGGTGGCGGCCACTGGCGGATTGTTGCATGGTCAAAATGTCTCGGCACAGTCCTGGTTTCAGGAAGGTAAGCAGCATTCATTGATCGAGGATGCCCGCCATGTTTCCTTGTTCGACGGGGACGCTTTATCTGACGGACTCGCGAACCGGTCATCAGGATTCATTGTCGCCGTACCGATCAAACAACCGTCCGGCCATCTCGCTGGCGTGCTCAGCGCCCGGCTTTCCTGGGATTGGATCGAGCGCCAACAAAATGCGCTGTTGCGCGATCTGGATGCGCGACAGCCACTCGATTTATTTCTGATCACCGCTGCAGACAGTTTCTTGTTGATCGGCCCAAAGCTTTGGCGCAACCGCACGCTCACCGCCGATGCCGATTTTAGCGAGGGTGGCGCCTACATGGTTGGCCGGAATAACGCACCTCCTGCAGAAGAAGACGGGCTGCGTTGGATCGTCATTCTGCGTCAAGATGCCGGCGCTGCCCTGGCGCGCGCTCAGACCACTCGCCGAGGGGTTTTTCTGGTCGTTTTTTTGGCGGGACTGGGTGCAGCAGTCGCTGCGGTGCTCGCCACCCGTACCCTCACGCGCCGCCTGACGTTGTTGGCGGATCAAGCGCAGGCGGTTCGCCAGGGGGTGCAACAAAATATCTCGGTTCCCGTGGGGGCTGATGAAATCGCCCATATCGGCGCGACCTTGGTCGACCTGGTGGGGCATCTGCAACAGGAAAAGAAGGAATTGGCGATCCTGAACGTAGAACTGGATGCGCGTGTCGCGCAACGAACCGCGCGCATCGAGCGCATGGCTGAGGAAGCCCGTCACGCGGCTATCGCCCGTGAGCGGTTACGGTTGGCGCGCGAACTGCATGACACGCTGGCCCATTCGCTGATGGCGTTGCTGACGCAGACGCGGCTGATTCGCAAGCTGCGCGACCGCCTTGACCCGGCTGAACTGGATGCGGAGTTGGCTCAGGTTGAAGAAGTCGCCACCAGCGGCCTGGCCGGGGCGCGAGCAGCGATTTCTCAGATGCGTCATAACGATGTGTGCGATGCGGGCCTTGGCGCGGCCTTGCAGGATTTGTTAAGTCGCTTTGAGGATCGCTCGGGCGTCGATGCCAAACTGGATGCCGATACGCAAGCCGCTGGTCTTGCCGATGAACGGGCGGAAACGGTGTTTCGCATCGTCGAAGAGGCGCTGAACAATGTTGAGCGACATGCCGGCGCTCGCATGGTGCGCGTTACCTTACGCTGGGTTGAATCTCAAATCGCTGCACCGGTGTGCTGGGATGCCGATAAAGCAGCTTGTGTGCGCGTCGAAATCGTCGATGATGGGGTTGGTTTTGATCCGGCAGCGCCTTGTCATGGTCATTACGGATTGCGCGGCATCCGCGAACAAGCTGAATTGATCAAGGCGCGCTTCGAATTACGCAGCCGGCCTGGCCAGGGAACTCGCATCGTTCTGGAATTTAAAGCTTGCGAGACATCGTGACGGATTGTTCGGAAGCCCGAGCGATGGTCAGATGGTTATATGGCAAGTTTTGTGTGTAATTCCGATGGTTAACGGGTATTTTAATTTTTTAAATTCAAGATATTGGCAAGAAAATCTCCTCTGTCGAAAAAACGTTAGCAAACTCAAGTCGTAA
>JAGRHK010000523.1 GCA_020444985.1 Candidatus Competibacteraceae bacterium | reverse complement strand
GGGTGAGAGGTTGCCACTTAATAATGCTTTATCCACTTGGCTATCGTGGCAAACATCACATCTGGATTGATTGGCTTGGCAATATAATCGTTCATACCAGAAACGAAAGCCTTCTCTTTATCTTCTTTCATGGTATTAGCGGTCATTGCTATCACCGGCAGATCTTTGTATTTTTCCTGCTCGCGTATCTGTCGGGTCGCTTCATAGCCATCCATGACGGGCATCTGGCAGTCCATTAATACGCCATCAAAGTCCTGCGTATTCAGAAGCTCCAGCGCTTCTTTACCATTTTCCGCCGTTTCAACGATTAAGCCATTCATTTCCAGCAGCATCTGGGCAAGTTCCTGGTTGAATTCATTATCTTCAACCAACAGGATTTTAGCGCCCTTTAAACATTCAATCGTTGCAGGTTCGTCAACTTCAGGCTGATTCGGTACCATAGTATTTATGCTTCAATAGCGTTCGGCTGTCGTTCAGTTTAACGGCAAAAGGAAATGTACTGCCTTCATCACCGAATATGCCTCATAACCTTGGCCTTCAAGAGCTGGATCAGTTCGGGCTGCATTCTTTCATAGTGATCGGGTATGCCGAGGACCACCAATTTCTTGCCCTTCAGAAGCGCTTTGAATTTCTTCGCCACTTTGTTCCGATGGGACTTTTCCATCACCAGGATGATATCCGCCCATTCAATGAGGTCGCCGCTTAGCGGATTCTCCGCATCGGAATTCGTGCCTGCCGCCAGGGCCTCTATGCCATCGTAGCCTGAAAAGACTTCTTCGGCCGTTGGACTTCGTAAGTGGCACGCACTACAAACAAAAAGTAGATGTTGCATTGTTTCTGAGCACGCTTTGCCGACGGTTTACTCAGCTCCCATGACCGAGTGAGTTTGTTTGACGAGGCTTTTCCATTTTTTCTGATGCTGCTTCAACGAGCGCCCCGTTTAATTATATAGTCTCTGTTTGCTAATTCGCCATTCTGTTACAGGGACTGTTCATGATCTGAGGCAGTTCGCTGCCCGCCTAGCGCCAGCCAGATCCAGGTTACCGCTTGCAACGCCAGAATCAGTCCGAATGCCCAGCGATAACCGACATCGGCATAGCCACCACCAACAGTTGGCCAGTGATTGATAATAGCGCCCATGCCCCACTGCCCGATGAACGCAGCAACAAAAACCAGCAGATTCAGCGCCGTGTTCACCCGTCCTGCCAGCGCCGATGGGAAGGATTGCGACAGAATTGCGTAATTCAATACGCCGCTGGTGCCAAAGAAACCGAACAACACCCATAACCACAACAACGACCCGCCACTGTATAGAATCGCCAACTGCGTCAGCATGAACAACGCCATACCGCCGCCAGCCACGCCCAAGGGTGCAATACCTAAACGTGATAACCGATACGTCAGTTGCCCCATGCCCAGAAAACCGCTGATCATCGCCGCTGCGATCCAAAACAGATAATCTGCCGCCATCGCTTTATCCAGACCCGCCACATCGCGCAGCCACGACCCAGCCCACAACCCTTGCATCGCCAGGAAGGACGCTTGCGATAGCACCGCGCCCGGCGCGATGCGCCAAAATCCGCGATGGCGAAAAATACCCCGCACTTCGCGCCATTGCTCCCGCCAACCCTGAGTCGCCGCACCGCCGCCGCGTTCCGGCACGGCCAGCAACAGAGTCACAGCGACCGTAAAGCTCAAACCGGCCAACAACAGGAACAACCCACGCCAGTCCGTCAGTTTCAGCGCCGCTTCAACCGGCGCCGTGGCCACCAGCGCCCCCAGCCCACCCGCCGCCAACACCCAGCCATTGACCACGGGCAAGCGCGCAGGCGGAAACCACAACACGAAGGCTTTGAAGCTGGCCATCAGACAGGCCGACACGCCCAAGCCAATCAGGCCGCGCCCCGCGATCAGCGCCATCGCGCTGTCGCCCATCGCGAACAAGCTCGCTCCACTGGCGGCGAACAGCAGCAGGATGGCTTCCACCCA
>JAGRHK010000522.1 GCA_020444985.1 Candidatus Competibacteraceae bacterium | reverse complement strand
TTAACGGCAGGCTGATGAGCAATGTGGAAGGAGGATTCGCCAACTCAGCGGCGTAAATCCGCGCATACAATGGCAGAAAGGGCTGCGAGAGTTCTACGGCGAAAATGAATAGAAAGGTGGCGACCCGCGCGCCGAATAGATCGGCTGCCTGGTAGGGGGTGGGTCGACCCTCCGGCGCCAGGGTAAAGCCGCGCCAGAGTTGTCCCAAGTCGGCGGACAGGCGGTTCGCCGCTGCGGGCGCTGCGGATCGCAGATAAGCCGCTTGGCGCAAAACCTGTTGATGCGCCGCATTCAAGCGTTCAATTAATTGATTCAGCGATCGGGCCAGCCAGCCGGTTTCGTCATGGACGATCGGCAGGGTATGGCGAAGATCGCCCTGTGCGATACCGCGTAGAACGGCCTCCAAGCGCTTGATCGGCGTGATGAGAAAATGGTGGACGGTGAGTAGCAACAGTTCAAAAGCAACCAGAATGGCGATGATGAATACGGTGGCGATATCAAAGAGCATTTCCTGAATTTTTTGCACAACAAAGTCTGCGTCAGCGCCGATATGCAGAACGCCAGCCACGGCTTGGCTCGACCCGAGCGGCAAGGCCAGATTATAGAAATGACCGAATGGGCGGGCTGTCAACGTTTGAACAGGCCACGGTTTCCCGTCCGGCTTGGCGGAGGCGGCATCTTCAGCGGTGGGCGATTTTTCCAGAACCGCAGCGGTCGCTTGGGCTAAATGTTCCGGCGTGGGAAGCGCAGCTCCATATTGGTAGAGGACCGCGCCATTCCGACGCGTCAGCGCCAGGTAGGCCAGATCGGGATCGGCGGCGAGGACGGCGCTGAAAAAATCCGCTACGCCGGGCAGACGCTCTAATGGAATGTCATAGCGCAATGCGCGCTCCAGCTTGGCGTTGACGGCTACGCCCACTGTGAGCATTTTTCGATCCAGTTGCGGCGCCAGGCTTTGTTCAAGCGCCAGGGCGGCGTACAGCGAAATACTCACTAATGCAACGATGATCAGGCCAAGGGTCAGCGCAAATAATCGGGTGAACCGGGAAGATGCGGTCATTGTGTTCTTTCATCCGGATGCGCTTTCTCATGGGGCGCCGCCTGACCCGTCAAACGTTGTTCAAGACGCAGAATCCGAGTGGCCTGGGTCAGACGTTGCTGGAATTCCTTGCTTTTCAACTCTGCGGCGATCTCAAGCGCGGCCAGCGCTGAATCGCTATTGCGTTGCTGGGCCGGGTTATGCCGGTTTTCCAGAAAGTCTTCAAGCGTTGCGCTGACCTGCCTCAGCTCACGCCGGGTATCCCGAAACAGTCGCCAAACCCCTAACAGGGCGATCAAACTGGCGATGGCCAGAATCAGCAAGGCGGCGCGGATCAGGCGAAACAACGTTTGCTGCAATTCCTGATCGTAGAAAGCGCGGTCATAGCGCAGGACAAGACTGCCTACCGGGCGGCCAAAGTTATTCATCAGGGGAAGGCCGACCACGAGCGTCTCTAGGTCGCTGGCGTGTTGCGGCGTTTTCGATGTTGCTTGTAACACGGTTTGCAGCCAGGCCGGGGCGAGAGGGGCGACCGGATGATGGCCCAGGAGTTCGCTCTGATACTGGTGTAAAATATCGCCTTGTTCGTTGAAAACACTGATAGAAAGAATGTGAGGATCCTGGGCGGCTTCACGGCTCAGGATCGCAGCGGTATTGGCCATGACAGCCGGATCGAGACCAAGATCGAGACCAAGCTCCAGGGTATCGCGCAGATCTTGAACCAGGAAAGCCAAGCGTGATTCTGTCAAGCTGTTAAAGGTGTATTCAAATTTGGCGTAATTCATCAGTACCGCCAAGCTAAGGACGAAAGTGATTAGAACAGTAATCGTGGCGGTAATTTTAAAGGACATAATGGGAGGTACTCGATCTGGAATCGGCGGTCGGTCCGTCCTCTTCCCCAGGCATTCGTGGCTTGCGGTCTGGCGGCTTACCCTGAATTTCAGGGGGATTGTGACT
>JAGRHK010000521.1 GCA_020444985.1 Candidatus Competibacteraceae bacterium | reverse complement strand
CCATGCGAACTGTTGCGGAACCCGCGAAGGTTTATTAATAGGCAACACATTGCGAAAAAGCGTGAAGTGTCCAATCAGATCTTGCGCCTGCGGACTCAAGCGAGGGGCCTCGCGATGCGCCAACGCTGCCTGTTGCGAAGCCAGCGCTGCGGTTAATCCGCCATCGCGATAGTGATTATCGCGTCCCAGCCGCAGCGCGGTTCGTTCCTCCTCCGCCAGCGTCATCCGCTCCAGAGGACGGGCCAGTTGCGCCGGGGTCAGATCCCAAATCGAACCGTGTTCGACGGATCGGGCCGCCCGCGCCGCCGCAGCGCGCCAGCGTGGCGCATTGAGATCTGGAAACAGATAATCCGGGTCATCTTGCGCCAGGAGGCGAAAATACAAGGGCAGCGTGGCCGTCAGCGTCAATTCATGCGAGCCAGCGGGCAGCTCCAGGTAACCGGTCTCCAGCCGGCCCAGCGTCTCGGCGCATCCATCCACCCAAATCACCCGCCGCATCTCCGGGCCAACCACAAAGTCCAAGGCTTGCCAAGGCCGACCGTTCAGATGCGCGTAGATGCGATAGTCCTGACGGGTTTGAGTTTCGGTCAGCGGATAGCGCACCCGGTGTTCCAAAGCAAGCCGCAGCGGCCCCTGTACCGTCAGGCGTAGCGGCGGTTGCGCCGGCAACGACCAATAAGGCTGTGCCGTCGCCTGATCGCTGGGTCTTAGCCAGACCGGCGTCATCGGCAACGATGGGTCTTTGGCTGTTGGCGACCGCGCTGAAACAGCGACCCGGTTCCGATAAGGCGCCGGTTCGCTCAGAGCGTCGCGCCGCGAAATGAACAGCGCCACCTCCAGCGAGCCGGTGGCCGTCGCGGGCCGGCGGATGCGCGCCAGCCGCTCTTCCGACCCGTCCGGCGGCAACAAAAGCGAGTCGCCCTGCGCCGAGCGCTGCGCGGCAGCGCCCACCAACAATCCAGAGCCATTGGCGACCATGAATTGCAAATCCTGTGGATCGAGCCGGCCCCCAGAGCGATAAACCCGCAAACTTTCATTGGCGGGTATCCACACCGTTGTGCTTGCGCCTGGAGGCAGGCGAACCTGATAAAACCAACGCGATTCCTGGTTTACGGCATCTCCGTTGCCCGCAGTGGGAACGGGTTTAACGCCTGCCACCCATTGTGGCGCGCCGCGCACGTTATCCCAGCGCAGAGGCAACGGATAGCGACCCAGCACATCGAGATTCACCGCGTCTGGACTGGCCAGCGCTGCAACCACCATCCACAGTGCAGCTCCTGCGCAGAGTCGGGCGATTCCTGACATCCAGGTCACACTGACATCAGAGCCACACTTCGGCCAAACAGTCACCGAATTGCCACTGCAAAGTTTTGTTATCGCGCAATTGATCGCGCAACGGCTGCGCCAGCTCGATGTGCACAAAAGCTTTGCTGCCCAATTCGCGCAACGTCTGACCGATGGCGTTGGTTGTGCCGCCCAACTCCTGAACCTGGGTGGGATAAAGCAAAATCGGTTCGGCAAACAGGGCGTCAAGACAACGAACCGTCTGGTCTACCGCCGGCGTGGGCTGATGCTGCCCGGCGCTGATAATGGCGCCCGCCGTCCGACCCGCCTGGGTCTTACGGTTTTCAGCGGCAAAACCATGCAGTTGCAGAATGGCGCTGGCCGGTCTGGCGAAAGCAACCGCTCGGCTGAAAGCGATGAAGGGGCTTTCCGGAAGATGCGCCATATCAGCGTCTACTTTTTCACCGCCGCTGTTTCGATAACTGCGCCGCACCGTATTCCATGCGCCGGCGGCAAAACGCCCCTGCGCAAACAAACGCAGCGCAATCGATCCGGTATTCTGGTCAAAAAACGAATGCGGCGCTTGCAAGACCGGGTAGCCGGCCGGCAGAGCGGCGAACGCGTAAAAACCGCGCCCCCAGCGTTGATCTGGCCGCTCGCGAACGATAGTAAACAACTGATTATTATCCGTTATCTGCTCTATTTTGTAACCCAGCGCCGCCCAGTCCGC
>JAGRHK010000520.1 GCA_020444985.1 Candidatus Competibacteraceae bacterium | reverse complement strand
ATCCGGCTGGCATCTGTTGTTGCGCCTGTTGCAGAGACTGCGCGGTTTCCTGGGTCTGTTCCTGGATTTTGCCCATTGCTTCACGCAACTCGCTGGGTGAAACCAGCTTGATCTTCTTACCCGTCAACGCTTCAATCGTGCGAATCAACATCTGAAGTTTGAGTTCATCTTCGGGTCGCAAGTCGGCCTCATCGGATGCAATGGCTTTGGTGGGCCGCGCCTCATGAGCCGCCTGGGAAAGATGCACAGCATCCGCGCGCGGCTGAGCTGGAGGAACGCTCTGATCGGGAGGAGTAAGCGAATCCCGGCCTCGCCCCTCGAAATCCGGGCGACGGTCGCCAACCCACATCCGCAACGATTCCTTGATTTCATGTCGGGTAACCGCCTTGTGCTGACTGGCGAGCTGCATGTTCGAACTTTGAATGATCATAGCGGATTCCTCTTGACAGGCTCCCGCCAGCGGGGTGAGCGCAGGACGAGCGGCGATGAACGCGATTTAACCGTAGTATCGGCCTGGCTAAAAAATTCTTTACTCGTAACCATGATGACGGATACCCATTATTTTTCTGCATCAATGCGCAAATTGCGCTTAACTATCTTCTAACAAGGTATGAGTCAGGTAATCGCGCCATGAAGAACACCCGCGCTTTATGCAGAATAAAAAATCCATTCCCGCTATCACCGGAGGCTCAGCCTGCCAGAAAGAGACGATCAGGACGGTGGTGTCTCTTGTTCATGGCATTGTCCAGTGGCGGCGTATTGGCCAGCGATGCGGCTTACACCTGGAAAGATGCCGATGGACAAGTACACTTCGGTAATCGCCCGCCCGAGGGTCAGACCGCTACGCCAATCCCTATCGAATCCAGTGACCGCATCTATAGCTGGACGAATGCGGAAGGTGAGGTTCAATACGGCGCTCATCCACCACCGGATGCCGTAACTCGGGAACTCACGGAAGAAGAGGGTTCGCTGTCCACGATTCACGCCGGTAAACTCCGTCAAGGAGAAAAACAGTTACTGCGTGAATGGCAACAGCGCTGAGTGAAAAACGGCGGAAAATCGCCTAATCATTTTTCCAGGCATCAGGCCAGCGGCGCTGGAGTTCAGCGAGCCATTGGCGTCTCAGCATCTGGCGCGTTCCTGCGGAAGCGCCATGCAACAAAGCGCGGTAGTACTGATGAGACGCGCGCGTGACCGCATGCTCGCACTTCGGCAATTTCTCGATATCGCGAATAGTCATCATGGCGTACCTCGGGTTCTTCAGGACAAAGACCGGAAGCGAATTTCCGGTTCCTCTAACTTTCAGAAATGCATACCATGTGCCGACATGAACACGATGACTCGCACTCCACCCAAGAGTCCCGAGCATGATTGCAGATGATTACTGCCATAACCTGGCAGTCCGGCACGGCTCGGACTTCCGCTACAGCCTGCTAAAGTTGCCGCTTGCGCAGCGGCAAACTTTGGTTGCCGTCCACGCTTTTTACCTGGAAACCGCTCGGATTGCTCAAGAATGTCGCGATCCTGGCGTTGCCCAGACCAAATTGGACTGGTGGCGTGCCGAACTGGGGCACTTATTCGCCGGAAATCCGCACCATCCGATCACGCGCGCCTTGCAGCCTCGACTGACGACTTTCAACCTGCCTGAGGAATATTTCCGGGAAATTCTGGATGGGATCGCGATGGATATCGATTATGACGCCTATCCGAGCCTAACCGAACTGGCCTTGTATCTTCATCGGAACGGCAGCATTCCAGGGCTGCTGGCGGCGGAAATTACCGGCTACCAAGATCGCCGCGCGACGCCGCGCTTTGCCCATGAGGCCGGCGCTCTGCTGCGACTGTTTGACCTGCTGTACGAGGTGCGTCACCATGCGCAACAGGGTCATTTCTATCTGCCTGAAGATGAAATGCAACGCTTTGGCGTTGGTCCAGGCGACCTGTTGACGGCGCAAACCACGGACCGAGTCCGAAAACTGTTCGCTTTCCAGGCCGAGCGTATTCACGAGTATTATCAAC
>JAGRHK010000051.1 GCA_020444985.1 Candidatus Competibacteraceae bacterium | reverse complement strand
CTGGGTATGAGCGAGTGCTCAACCTACATCTCCTCATCACTGCAAGCGCCGGTTAAGCCTGGCAGTCCGGGCCAAGTTCAGCAAGGCCGCTGCGTGGCGGCGTTACCGGTTGAAGCGGGAGAAACGCCGCTACCGTCTGGCGAAGTGGGCCTGCTGGCCGTGCATCGCAGTGATCCGGGATTAATGATCGGTTATTGGAAGCGACCCGACGAGGAAGCGTTGGTCTACCGGGGTGACTGGTTCATCGGCGGTGATCTAGTGCATTTCGATGCGGATGGTTACCTGTTCTATCACGGGCGCAACGATGATGTCATGAATGCGATGGGTTACCGGGTATCGCCGCTGGAAGTGGAGCAGTGCTTGAGTCAGCATCCGGCAGTTTTAGAGGTCGCGGTGACCGAATTGCAGGTGCGTGAGCAGGTCAGCGTGATCGCGGCGTTTGTGGTGCCGCGCGATCCCGATGAACCGGATGGACTGGATGCCGCGCCGTTACTGACCTACGCGCATGAGCATCTGGCCGCCTATAAATGTCCGCGTGAAATCATTTTTACCGACGCCCTGCCGCGCACCGCCAACGGTAAGGTGCTGCGTCGTGAATTGGCGCAGTGGCGCAAGTAGCCCGTCAATAGGGTCTTGCCATCTTTGGAACTGAACCGGCGGTAGCTCTCGGATGGGCTATGGAAGCGGGCAGCTTGCGCTGCGACCCGTCGCTGGTTCAGTTACCACCCAAAAATCCTTTTCAGCCACTTGCAGAACTCAGCGCTTGCCGACTGATCATTTAAGGTAGGCGTTGCGGCTTTTTGTGCGACCGTAGGGGTTGACGCTAGGCGACAAGCGCCGCCCGGCCAAGCTCTCCGGTTTTTCACACGTATAACCCGAGTTTCGGCTACAAACTCATCGTCACCCTTCTTTTCCCCCGCAGTCCTGTTAATCACCGATTTTATCAACGCGGGAGAGGGTCCGGCGCCAGCATCGCCAAAATCCGGCACGCCCTTTGCTTCCTATCGGGTAACGATTGAATCCGTCATTTTTCCGGCGACCGCTCCGGAATCCGACCGAACGGGAGGCGACGCCACTATGGGCATTAATTTTGACCGCGCCTTGAAGCTGCATGCGCAAGCCTTGCACTTGCGCTCGCGGCGCACCGAGATTGTAGCCGCAAATCTGGCGAATGCAGACACGCCGGGCTACATGGCCCGCGATTTCAATTTCAAGACGGCGATGGCCGAAGCGCTCGGTGCGGAACAACCGCTGAAAGTGACGCACGCCCATCATCTCCAGGCTCCAGGCCATAATCCAGGCGAACTGCTCTATCGCATGCCGTCGCAGAAGTCGCTGGACGGCAATACGGTGGAGACCGAACAGGAAAAATCGGTGTTTGCCGATAATGCGTTGCGCTATCAAGTTAGCCTGCAATTTCTGAGTGGCCGCGTAAAAGGATTAATGTCGGCGATTAAAGGAGAATAACCATGTCCTTATTCCGCATTTTCGATATTTCCGGTTCGGCGCTCCATGCACAGAGTGTTCGGATGAACACGACCGCCAGCAATATGGCGAATATGGATAGCATCAGCAGCAGTATTAACCAGACGTATCGGGCGCGGAGTCCGGTCTTCGCGGCGCAGCTCGATGAGGTGGAAAACGGCATTGCCGGGGTGAGCGTACTGGGTATTGTGGAAAGCGATAAGCCTTTGCAGCAGGAATACCGACCAGATCATCCGCTGGCGAATGCCGATGGCTTTGTGAATCTGCCGAACGTGAATCCAGTGGAGGAAATGGCAAATATGATTTCAGCGTCGCGCGCTTATCAGGCCAATGTGGAAGTGCTGAATACTTCCAAGCAGATGATGATGCGAACGCTAGCGTTGGGTGAATAAGTGAGGTTAATAAAATGACTATTGTTCAGAATGTGAGCGCGACAACTGCCGGTCAGGAAACAACCTCATCGACGTCCAAAGCAAACCTGCTAGGCCAGGAAGATTTTCTGAAATTAATGATTGCGCAGATGGAGAATCAGGACCCGACCAAACCACTGGATGGTCAGGAATATTTAGGTCAGTTAGCGCAATTTAGCACCCTGAACAGTATTCAGGAATTGCAGAAGTCGTTTGACTCTCTGGCGCAATCCTTAT
Source organism: Candidatus Competibacteraceae bacterium (assembly GCA_020444985.1). GTDB lineage: Bacteria > Pseudomonadota > Gammaproteobacteria > Competibacterales > Competibacteraceae > UBA2383. Next base: position 6,477 of record JAGRHK010000051.1, on the reverse strand, counting down.
TGTCGATGCAAACCACGCAAGCAACCAGTATGGTCGGTAAGCAAGTATTAGTGGAAAGCGATCAGGGTTATTACACATCCGGTCAAGCTTTGGAGGGTCAGGTGACCGTACCAACAAGTGTCGATAGTTTGACTCTCAAGGTGTATGACGCCAGTGGGCAATTAGTCAATACGGTGAATATGGGGCCACAATCAGCCGGTCAGGTGAATTTTAGCCTAGGCAGTGAAACGATGAGCTCCGGCATTTATCGTGTGGTCGCCGAGGGCGTCGTGAATGGTGAAAACCAGCAGTTCGGTACACAGATTTGGAATCAGGTGCAAAGCGTCGCCATGGGGCAAAATGGACAAACTTCCAATTTAAGTCTCGCGGGCAACGTTGGTCTGGTTGATATGAATTCCGTCCGAGGCATCCGGTAATTTTTCTAACTTATTTAATCTATTTTCCAGTTGAAGAGGGTCTTCCCATGTCTCTGAATATTGCCCTGACAGGTATCAATGCATCGAACACCGAACTATCTGTTGTTTCAGACAATATTGCGAATGCCAATACGACGGGTTTCAAAAAAGCTCGCGCTGAATTTGGTGATCTGGTCAATGCGATGTCCAGAGACAGCAATGGCTTGGGGGTGCGTTTACAACGATTAAGTCAGACGTTTACTCAAGGCAGTATTGAGGATACAGGCCGGACATTCGATATGGCGATTACTGGAGAAGGTTTCTTTGTTTTGCAGAATGGAAATGAAATCAACTATAGTCGGGCGGGTAGTTTCAATACAGATACCGACGGCTTTATTATTAATAGTCAAGCACAAAATGTACAAGGTTACACGGTTCAGGTATCTGATGATGTGGCAACGACATCCGTGGAGTACCGTTTAACTTTGGCGCATGGCTTAAGCAACGCAGCGAGCAGTTTTGACGCTAACGACCCTTTAACTTACAATAACATGACTTCTGTTGATGTTTTTGATAGCAATGGTTTCGTTCACGACTTAAAATCTTATTTTCTGCTAACAACCAGTACCTCAACGCCTCCTGCTGCTGGAAATAATACTTGGCAAATTTATCATAAAATTGATGGTGGCGCGATAATAGACGGTGGCGCCGTGACTTTTGACAATGCCACTGGATTAGTATCTACCGCGCCGACCATTACTTCATTATCTATTTCTTCAGCTGATCTGGGCACAAACGCGGATCCAATGACCGTCAATCTGAACTTTGGTTCGCCCACCACGGGTTGGAATATTGATCAGGGATCAGTCTTTAATATTGCTAGCCTGACGCCTAACGGCTCTCAATCAGCCCGTACAACGAAGGACATTATCGGTGATTTATGGATCGATTCCTCAACGATGCAGCCGAAAATGACCGGCCAAGTGGATTTAGGCATCAACTTGAATGCTATGGAAGCAGCGCCTGTACCAACGACTATTGTTGACTACACCGTGAATCTGGATGGCAGTTTGACTGCAATAGCCGCTGCCTTTGATCCAACGGACCCTACTACCTATCATCATTCCAATTTGTCGCAAGTTTATGACAGCCTTGGCATTAATCACAGCTTTCAAAGCTACTTTGTGAAAACAGCGGCTGATGACTGGAGTGTTTATTACACATTGGATGGGCAATACGATGCGGCTGCAACGACTCCTAATTTCAACGGTGATGGAGGAAACATCACATTCGACGCTACAACCGGCGCTCCTACTCTAACAACGGTTAATACCCCAATTACTTTCTCAGCGGCGCAGGTTGGCTCAGGGGCGACTGCCCTAACCATTGTCCCTGATTTCAGCAATGTACTGCAGATTATTGGCGATACCACGATAGCTACAGACAACCTTTCGGCGACAATCAATGTACTGGCAACCAGCACATCTGCTGATCCAGCCACGATTGACGCAACCGATGCGAATAATTTTGACTATTCCACCTCATTGGCAATTTACGACAGCTTGGGAATTAGCCATACCCTGAATCTTTATTTTCGCAAGACCGCAGATAATACCTGGAGTATCTACAAGCAGATTCCTGAGATTGACAGTATTGCTGAACGAGTCGGTCGCATAACCTTTGATAGTCGGGGTATGCCTGTCGAGGCTAAGGATAATGGGGAATATACTGATCCGAATAGCCCGACTACTTTGAAAATCGTTGGCATCAATTTCCCAAATGGCGCGGGACGGCAAAATTTTGAATTAAACTTTGCGGATACGACGCAGTTCGATAGTGAATCTATCACTAACAGCCTGGGTCAGGATGGTTATACGATGGGTAATTTGTCCAGAGTCGATGCCGATGAATCCGGCAATATTGTAGCCAGTTATAGCAACGGTAAAATGCAGATTATGGGCCAAGTCGCACTGGCGCGCTTTGCCAATATCCAGGGCTTGAAGCGTATTGGTGATAATAACTGGATCGAAACGCAGGATTCCGGTGTTCCTATTACGGGTAAACCTGGTAATGGCACTTTGGGTCAAGTCATTGCGGGCGCTCTGGAAGGATCCAATGTGGAATTAACCAAGGAATTGGTCGACATGATCAGCGCTCAGCGCAGTTTTCAAGCCAACGCTCAGGTCATTAACACGACTGGCACGCTGTATCAGGCAATTCTCAATATCCGGTAGAATTCTTAATTGATCCTCCCTCTTCTTATCAAAGGAGAGGGGAATTAAGTGGCTACCCATCAACACGAGGATCAAAACCATGTCCATGTACACGGGTTTATCAGGCATCAAAGCGGCAAATACCGATCTGGCCACAACATCCCATAATATCGCCAATGCCAGCACCACCGGCTTCAAAAATTCTCGGACAGAATTTGGCGATCTGGTAGGCGGGAGCTGTGGCGGTAGTGATAGTGGATTAGGCGTGCGCGTTCAAGCTATCAATCAACTCTTTCAACAAGGCGGCGTGATTACGACGGGCAATGCGCTGGATCTGGCAATTACGGGGTGTGGATTTTTTCAGGTGCAGGGAACCGCAGAGGGCGCGCCTACGCTCTACACTCGGGCGGGCAGTTTTCATATCGATGCTGAAGGCAGAATCGTTAACAATTTAGGCCAACAACTGCAAGGAACAGAAGGCCCCTTACAATTCGAGGCCGACTCGCTGCCACTCAGTAATATCACGATCAATGACGACGGCACGATGAGCGCGACGGGTAGCGATGGCGCAATGGTTTCCCCCGAAGGCGGCGCTATCGGCCTGGTCGACTTCCCGAACACCCAGGGTTTGAAAAAAATCAGCGATACCCAATGGGCAGAGAGCGTTGATTCTGGCGCGCCTACCGATATCGCAGCGCCACCGGCCAATATCGGGACGATCATGAGCGGCGCTCTGGAAGCATCCAATGTCGACCTCACTGAACAGTTGGTCAACATGATCATCGCGCAACGCAATTTCCAGGCGAACTCCAAGACCATCACCGTTAACAACACCCTCACCGAGACTGTGACCAACATGATCCGCTGAGGCTAGAGACCGGAAGGATCTGCACCATGGACCGCATGCTCTATGTCGCGATGACCGGCGCCCAGCAAACGCTGCGGACGCAAGCGATCATCAGCCACAATCTGGCCAACGCCAACACCGTCGGCTTCCGCAAGGATCTGAAAGACTTCCGCAGCATGCCGGTTTTCAGCGCCGACGGAATGCCCACCCGCGTCTATGCCATGGCCGAACGACCTGGCATCGATCTAACCCAGGCCAAAATCATGACCACTGGGCGCGACCTGGACATCGCCGTGCAAGGCGAAGGCTGGATCGCCATCCAGGCCCCCGACGGCGAAGAAGCCTATACCCGCGCCGGCGACCTGCAACTCACCGTCAACGGCCAGCTCACCACGGCAACCGGTCATCCCGTGCTCGGCGCCGCTGGCCCTATCGCCATTCCTCCCGCTGAGAAAATTGACATCGGCGAGGATGGCGCGATCAGCATCCGTCCCAAAGGAGAAGCCGCGACTGAAATTGTGGTTGTAGGCCGTATTCGCCTGGTCAAGCCCACCGCCGAAAGCCCCCTGTACAAGGACAAATACGGCTTCATGCGCACCAAGGACGGCGCCGCCGCTCCGCCCGATGCCGAAGTCAAGATCGTCTCCGGCGCGCTGGAGGGCAGTAACGTCAACCCTGCCGACATGCTTGTCAGCATGATCGAAGCATCCCGAAAATTCGAGATGCAGATCAAAATGATGAACTCGGCGCAAGAAAACGCGCAATCGGCGGATCAATTACTACGGTTGGAATAGGAGCACTCTCATGACTGCCGCACTTTGGGTCGGCAAGACCGGCCTCGACGCCCAACAAACCCGCATATCGGTTATTGCTAACAACCTGGCCAATGTCAGCACCACCGGCTTCAAACGTGGTCGCGCCCAGTTTGAAGACCTGTTGTATCAAAACGTCCGACAAGTCGGCGGCCAAACCACGGAAAATACCGAACTGCCCTCCGGTTTGATGCTCGGCGCGGGCGTCCGCATCGTGTCCACCGCCAAAACCTTCACTCAAGGCAACGTGATCCAAACCGATAATAGCCTTGATCTCGCCATCAATGGCCGGGGCTTTTTCCAAATCCTGCTCCCCGACGGCAATGTGGCCTACACCCGCGACGGTTCCTTCCAGGTCAACGCCGATGGGCAAATCGTCACCTCCAGCGGCTTCGAACTGCAACCGGCCATCACCATTCCGCCCAACTGTCTAAGTATCACCGTCGGCAAGGATGGCGCAGTCAGCGCCCTGACCGCCGGCCAGACGCAACCCGCCAATCTGGGCACCATTCAGACCGTGGATTTCATCAACCCCGCCGGTCTGCAACCGATTGGCGAAAATCTGTTCCTGGAATCCGGCGCCAGCGGCGCGCCCCAGGCTGATAACCCCGGCAACAACGGCTTGGGCTATCTGATGCAGGGCGCGCTGGAAACCTCCAACGTCAATGTCGTGGAAGAAATGGTCGACATGATCGAAACCCAGCGCGCCTACGAGATGAACTCCAAAGTCATCTCCGCCACCGACCAGATGCTGCAATACGTGAATAATCAACTGTAGGTGATCGCTATGAACAAGCCCGCCGCCCTCGTTTCCCTCTGCCTGCTGTCGGGGTGCAGCGGTCTGGCCCCGCAATACGATTTCAAACCGGTCACTCCACACGTCATGGATGTCAACGATCCGGCCCGGCCCGGCCCGCCGGCGGCCGGCGCGATCTACCAAGTCAACCGGGACATGCGTCTGTTCGAGGATCGCACCGCCAAACGGGTCGGCGACACGATTGTCATTCGCCTGGTCGAAAACACCGCCGCCACTAAATCAGCGACCACGGGCGTCAGTAAATCATCGGACATTAGTCTGCAAAACCCGGTGCTGTTTGGCGCATCTTTTGGTAATCCTGATCTCGCCGCCGCCAAGAACAATTATGCGACCACCATTGCCGGCGATCGCCAAATGGGCGGTGAAGGGGCCAGCGATCAAAGCAACAGCTTGAGTGGGAATATCTCCGCCGTGGTCATCGGCGTTTATCCCAACGGCAATCTGGCCATTCGCGGCGAAAAGATGCTGACGCTGAATCAGGGCGAGGAATTCGTACAAATCTCCGGGGTCATCCGCCCCGACGATATTCGCACCGACAATTCAGTGCTATCCAGCCAAGTCGCTGACGCTAAAATTACTTACGCAGGTAACGGCGTACTCGCGGATGCCAATACCGTCGGTTGGCTGGGCCGGTTCTTTCTCAGCCCAATCTTTCCGTTTTGAAGGCTAAAAGCTCAAGGCAGACCCTCAAACTGAGGTAGACCCCATGTCCCGCGCACTTTCGTTATTGCTATTCCTGACCCTGGCGATCCCATCATTCACCCAGGCAGCCGGCAACAGCGGCGCGATCCGCATCAAGGATCTGGCCAGCATTGCCGGCGTTCGCAGTAACCAACTCATTGGCTATGGCTTGGTGGTCGGCCTCAACGGCACCGGCGATCAAACCACGCAAACCCCGTTTACCGTCAAAAGCCTGAAAAGCATGTTGGCCAATCTCGGCGTCATTATTCCGCCAGAAGTGAATCTGCAACTGAAAAACGTCGCCGCCGTCTCCATCCACGCCGATTTACCGCCATTCGCCAAGCCGGGCCAGAGGATTGACGTCACCGTTTCCTCCATCGGCAACGCCAAAAGTCTCCAAGGCGGCAGTTTGTTAATGACCCCGCTCAAAGGCGCGGACGGCAACGTCTACGCAATGGCGCAGGGCAATGTCGTGGTCGGCGGCATTAGCGCGGCGGCCGCCGGTTCTTCCGTCACCGTTAACGTACCCAGCGCCGGGCGCATCCCCAATGGCGCGACGGTTGAGCATCAAGTCCCCGGCAAGTTTGGCGGGGGCGGTGGAACCGTGGCGTTGAACGCGCGCCAGAATCTCATGGCAGGGCGCAACGCCCTGCAAGGGAACGACGAGAGCGATCCGATCATATTGAATCTGCATCAAGCCGATTTCACCACC
>JAGRHK010000519.1 GCA_020444985.1 Candidatus Competibacteraceae bacterium | reverse complement strand
CGCAGGTTATGGCACAGCGTCAGTAGCTCCTGATCGTTGAACTGGTGCAGGTCAACGCGCTGTCCGCCAATCTGGTTGTAAATCTGATGAAGGAGCGCACGTAAACCGTCCAATTGCGTCTGCTGGGCATCCAGCAACCGGCCAATTTTTAAGCCCAAGCCCTTGGCGGCCCATCCCAGATGGGTTTCCAGCACTTGGCCCACATTCATCCGCGACGGCACTCCCAAGGGGTTGAGGACGATGTCAACTGGCGTACCATCTTCCAGATAAGGCATGTCCTCCTGCGGCACAATCATTGACACAACACCCTTGTTACCATGACGCCCTGCCATTTTGTCGCCGGGTTGAATGCGTCGCTTGACCGCCAGATAGACCTTGACCATCTTCAAGACGCCAGGAGGGAGGTCATCGCCTTGGGTCAGCTTGCGGCGCTTTTCGTCGAATTTCTGGTCAAAGTCCTTACGTTGCTGATCGAGTTGCCGGCTGATGCGCTCCAGTTGTTCATTCATCTCCTCGGCCCGCATGCGGATTTGGAACCATTGCTCGCGTCGCAGGCCACGCAAATAATCGACCGTGATCAGATCGCCGCCGCGCAGGCCCTCGGGGCCGCCTTCCGCAGGCTGGCCAACCAGCATGCGCTCCATACGCTGATACAGGTCATCTTCCAGAATTCGCAACTGGTCATTGAGATCCTTACGGATGCGCTTCAGCTCCATTTCCTCAATCTGCAGGGCGCGCGAATCCTTTTCTACACCATCACGGGTGAAGACGCGCACATCGATCACCGTGCCATCCATACCCGAGGGCACCTTCAGCGAGGTGTCTTTAACATCCGAGGCTTTCTCGCCAAAAATGGCCCGGAGCAGTTTCTCTTCCGGGGTCAACTGAGTCTCGCCCTTGGGCGTCACCTTGCCAACCAGAATATCGCCGATCTTGACTTCCGCACCGATAGAGACAATGCCGGCCTCATCCAGGCGCGCCAAGGCGTTTTCGCTGACATTGGGAATGTCGGCGGTAATTTCTTCGGGACCTAATTTGGTGTCGCGCGCGACACAGGACAATTCCTCGATATGGATGGTGGTAAAGCGGTCCTCCTGCACTACCCGCTCGGAAATCAGGATGGAATCCTCGAAGTTGTAACCGTTCCAGGGCATGAAAGCGACCAGGAGATTTTGCCCCAGCGCCAGTTCGCCCATATCGGTCGAGGGACCATCGGCCAGCACATCGCCGCGCGCCACCCGGTCTTCCACCCGGACCAGCGGGCGCTGGTTAATACAGGTATTCTGATTGGAGCGGGTGTACTTGGTGAGGTTATAGATATCGACCCCTGGCTCGCCGGCTTCCGTTTCCGCATCATTGACTCGCACGACAATGCGTCCAGCATCCACGGAGTCCACTATGCCGCCACGCCGGGCGATGACGCAAACGCCGGAATCGCGGGCCACGATCCGCTCCATGCCGGTACCGACCAGTGGTTTTTCGGCGCGCAGGGTGGGCACCGCCTGGCGTTGCATGTTGGAACCCATGAGCGCCCGGTTGGCGTCGTCATGCTCCAAGAATGGGATCAGCGCCGCTGCGACCGAAACGATTTGCTTTGGCGACACATCCATGTATTGCACCCGGTCAACCGTGAATAGTGCGAATTCGTTGAAGTGTCGGCAGGACACCAGGTCGTCAATCAGTCGACCTTCAGCGTCCAGCGCCGCATTCGCCTGAGCGATGACGTACTGACCTTCCTCAATCGCTGACAAATAGTCGATTTGGTCAATCACGCGGCCATTTTCGACGCGCCGGTAGGGCGTTTCCAGAAATCCATAAGCATTCGTGCGGGCATAAACCGCCAGCGAGTTGATCAGCCCGATATTCGGTCCTTCCGGGGTTTCAATCGGACAGACCCGGCCATAGTGGGTCGCATGGACGTCACGCACTTCAAATCCGGCCCGTTCGCGAGTCAGACCACCCGGTCCAAGAGCGGATACCCGGCGCTTATGCGTGACCTCCGACAAGGGGTTATTCTGAT
>JAGRHK010000518.1 GCA_020444985.1 Candidatus Competibacteraceae bacterium | reverse complement strand
CTCAAGCGTATATTCGCCTTCACCGGTGGATTCCCAGAGTACGCCATGTTCCGGTCCCATGCCGGCGCGGCGGGTGCGCACGGTGACCTTGTCAGCGACGATGAAGCTGGAATAAAAACCCACGCCGAACTGGCCGATGAGATTGGCGTCTCTGGCCTGATCGCCGGTCAGCTTCTGCATGAACTGGCGGGTGCCGGAACGCGCGATGGTGCCGATATTGTCGATCACTTCCTGCCGATCCATGCCAATGCCGTTGTCCGTAACGGTAATGGTGCGCGCGTCCGTGTCGAACGTGATGCGGATTTTCAGTTCGGGATCGTCTTCGTACAGCGCGCCATCGGTCAGCGCTTCAAAGCGCAGCTTGTCACAGGCATCGGAGGAATTGGAAATCAGTTCACGGAGGAAGACTTCTTTGTGAGAATACAGGGAATGCGCAACCAGGCGCAGCAACTGCTGCACCTCGGCTTGAAAGCCAAGCGTTTCCTTATGGGCTTCGACGGTCATGCGGGACGGTCTCCTAAGTCATCATGTTGATAGGCCAGGAGTGGATATGCGGACGAATGACAGGATTTCAAGCCGCCGCTGTTGCTGGAGATCAAGCTGATGTTTGACCGCTGGCTGACACGCTTTCCCGGTTATTTGACCTTGGCGATGATGCCATCCAGCTCGTCCAGATTGTTGTATTGAATAACGACGCTGCCCTTGCCAGAAACGCTGTGTCGAACTCGCACGCGAGCGCCCAGCCGTTCCGAAAGATTATCCTGCAGCAAGCGAATATTCGGATCAACCGACGGGGTCGGCGCGGGGGTTTCAACATCTGGTTGTTGCAGGCGACGCGCCAGTTGCTCGGTTTCTCGCGCGGACAACCCGCGCAGCAGGACCTGATGAGCGGCTTCTCGCTGCAAAGCAGGCGGCAAGGGCAACAAGGCGCGCGCATGTCCCATGTCCAGTTTGCCTTCCCGCACGAGTTGCCCAACCTCCTCACTCAGCTCCAGCAGGCGCAGCAGATTGCTCACCGTCGCCCGCGATCGCCCGATAGCGTCCGCAGCCTGTTGGTGAGTTAATTGAAATTCATCGATCAGTCGCTGCAAAGCGGCGGCTTCTTCCAAAGGATTAAGGTCTTCGCGCTGAATATTCTCGATCAGCGCGACCGCAATGGCGGCCCGGTCGGGTATGTCGCGAATCACCGCCGGCACCTCGCGCAAACCGGCGAGCTGCGCCGCTCGCCAACGCCGCTCGCCGGCGATCAGCTCATAGCGGTTTCCGTCCACCGGACGCACCAGCACGGGTTGTACGACGCCCTGGGCGCGAATCGACGCCGCCAGTTCCTGAAGCGTATCCTCGCGCAAATCCAGGCGCGGCTGATAACGACCTCGCTGGATTTGCTCAACCGGCAGTTGTCGCAGGATCTCCAGCGGCTCTGAAATGGCGCCATCCTCGGTATCCGTATCCGTTGGCGCGCCTTCATGCCGGTTACCGGTCGCTGCGCCCAATAGCGCATCCAATCCCCGGCCTAAACCGCCTTTCCTGCGGATCATGCGCGGACTCCACTTTCCACTTTCGCTGCAGGTCGCCGTAACCGTTTACGCACTTCTTTGGCCAGTTCTCGATAGCTTTGCGCGCCGCGCGAGCCGTCATCGTAATGAATAATCGGTAACCCGTAACTGGGCGCTTCGGCCAGCCGCACGTTGCGCGGAATCAATGTTTCAAACACCGTCGCTCCAAAGTGTTCAACGATTTGCGCCGATACGTCATTCGCCAGGCGGTTGCGGGGGTCGAACATGGTGCGCAGCACCCCTTCGATCCGTAGGTCGGGATTCGTGGACTTGCGCACTTTCTCAATCGTATCCAGCAAAGCCGACAAACCTTCCAGAGCGTAGTATTCGCATTGCACGGGAATAATCACGGATTGAGCGGCGGTCAGGGCATTGACCGTCAACATGTTCAGCGCGGGCGGGCAGTCAATGAGAATGACATCGAAGTTCCACACGATCGGCGCCAGGGCTTCGCGCAGCCGACCGGGGGCATTGTCGATC
>JAGRHK010000517.1 GCA_020444985.1 Candidatus Competibacteraceae bacterium | reverse complement strand
ATAACCGAATTCCTTGGCCAGCTTGCCAATATCGACCACAGACTGACCATGTGTCGGGCCCAGCACCGGCATCTGTACCGCTTTGCCAGTGGCGTCATCCTTAAAGGTGATCGTTGTCATTCATAAACCTCCGGGGTGGGTGGCAAAAAGGTCAAAACCAAATCACGATAAGCCGTATTTACGGCGGAAGCGATCGACCCGTCCGGCGGTATCGACGATCTTCTGCTTGCCGGTGTAGAACGGGTGGGATTGACTGGATACCTCAACTTTGATCAGTGGATATTCCTTACCGTCGGTCCATTGGATAGTTTCCTTGGTATTGATGGTGGATCGCGTGAGAAATGTAAAGTCTGTGGAGATGTCCTGGAATACGACTTCGCGGTACTCGGGATGGATGCCTTTCTTCATGGCGACTGAAATCCTGGAAATAGGGTTGAATAAGCGACAGTAGGTTATTGCCAGCGCGATTGGGTGCTGGCTGAACGTTCAAGCAGTATAATCTAGCGGTTTTCGGGGTTGATCCGCAAGTTATGGTTTACGGTGGAGCGGATGAGCAGCCTCGTGACCTGTCGACCAATCCTCAACCATTGAAGACACTTGCATGAATCGTGAACCGAGCATTGGCTTTGTCAGCCTGGGCTGTCCTAAAGCGCTGGTGGATTCCGAACACATCCTGACCCGTTTGCGCGCTGAAGGCTACGCCATCGCGCCGAGTTATGAAGCGGCGGATCTGGTCGTGGTCAATACCTGTGGGTTTATTGACGCGGCAGTGACCGAATCGCTGGACGCCATTGGCGAGGCGCTGGACGCCAACGGACGAGTGATTGTCACCGGCTGTCTGGGCGCCAAAGATCATGTGGTGCGCGATCTGCATCCCCGAGTGCTGGCAGTGACCGGCCCCCACGCTTGCGAGGCCGTAATGGACGCCATTCATGTCCATCTGCCCCGCCCGCATGACCCATTTCTCGATCTGCTGCCGCCGCAAGGCGTTAAGCTCACACCCCAGCACTATGCCTATCTGAAAATCGCCGAAGGTTGCAACCACCGCTGCGCGTTTTGCATCATCCCCCAGTTGCGCGGCGATCTGGTCAGTCGTCCGGTGGGCGAGGTATTGCAGGAGGCCGAGATGCTGGCGCAAGCAGGGGTTAAGGAACTACTGATCATTTCCCAGGATACCAGCGCCTATGGCGTCGATGTGCGTTACCGCACGGGTTTCTGGAACGGTCGACCGTTGAAAACTCATCTGACGCCGCTGGCGGCTGCGCTCGGCGAACTGGGCGTCTGGGTGCGTTTGCATTATGTCTATCCTTATCCGCATGTGGACGAGCTGATTCCCTTGATGGCGGAAGGACGACTGTTGCCCTATCTGGATGTGCCGTTGCAACACGCCAGTCCACGCATTTTGAAGGCGATGAAGCGGCCCGCCAACCGCGACGATACTTTGGAGCGTATCCGCCGTTGGCGGGCGATTTGTCCTGATTTGATTCTGCGCAGTACATTTATCGTCGGATTTCCCGGCGAAACCGAGGATGATTTCGGGCAATTACTCGACTTTCTAAGCGAAGCGCAACTGGACCGGGTCGGGTGTTTTACCTATTCGCCGGTGAAGGGCGCGCCTGCGAATGCCTTGCCCGATCCGATTCCAGAAGCGATCAAACAGGAGCGGCAAGCCCGTTTGATGGCGCTTCAAGCGGCGATCAGCGCCGAACGTTTGCGGGCGCGCATCGGTCAAATATTGACCGTACTGGTGGATGCGATTGATGAGGAAGAAGGGATGGCTATCGCTCGCTCCACCGCTGATGCGCCGGAAATTGATGGCCAAGTTTACGTCGAGGACGGCGCGCAATTGCCTGTCGGCGCATTTGCCCAAGTGCGCATTGTGGATGCCGATGAGCATGATCTCTATGCCGATTTGCTAAATACCCATTGAACTTTTTTGGATAATCCTTATCCTAGAGGGTAAGCGTAAGCCCTTACGCCTGTCCGCTTCCCTCCCTGAGCGGACTATATCCGGTTGAAGAGACTGGATACCTTATTCG
>JAGRHK010000516.1 GCA_020444985.1 Candidatus Competibacteraceae bacterium | reverse complement strand
CATCCAGGCAAACGGAACGCGCTCCGTTGCTTTTCGATCCAACACGCTGTCCCGTTTTCTCACCGGTGGGAAAATTAGGAAAAAGAAATTTCGTTTGCTAAAAACGCACAAATAATAGATAAAATAGCAAACAAACCTTCCTTGCGGTCAGGAGCGCCTCTCCATGCTCATCAGTGGATTCGATCTCGCCCAGTTAGCGGAAAACGCCTCTCAACGCGGACGGCAACTGTTGAGCGACTTGCAAACTTATTTGGAGCGCGACTATGCGCAGCGCGGTCTGCCTGACTTCGGCATTGAGAAAGCCGCTGAACTCATTGGCTGCACCAGTCAGCATATACGCGACAAAGAAAACGACGGGGCGCTCCCTTCGCCGCGGACGACACGGGTCGGCGCGCTGGATCGACGGATTTATAACTACAATGAAATGAATCAAATCCGGCGGCTTTTAAAGCGGGATACCAGCTATCCAGCATCGTGTATACGGATCATCTTCAGCAATCTCAAGGGCGGGGTTGGCAAGACCAGCCATGCTCTGCACTTGAGTCACTATGCGGCGCGCGAAGGCTTTCGCGTACTCATGGTTGATCTGGACCCGCAAGCCACGCTCACGACCGCGTTCGGCTTCGTTCCCGGATTGAACATCGGGGTCGATGAAGATATTGGTCCCAGCCTGACCGTCAACTCGGAACTGATCCTGCGCAGCATCCAGCGGACGCGGTGGAATGAGATCGATTTAGTCCCGGCGCAACTCTCGCTGCAATACACCGACTGGCAAATGCTGCAAGCCCATGAGAGCGAGTTGCAACGCCTTGGACCGTTACCGCAGCGCTTGCATCGCGCACTGGAACAGGTGACGGATCGCTACGATCTGATCGTGATGGATACGCCGCCGGCGTTGGGAATGCTCAGTCTGAATGCCATCGCCGCAGCAGACATGATCCTGATGCCCATTACCCCGAATTTTTATGACATTGCCAGCAGCGTCCAATACTTTGCCATCGTGTCCCAATTAGCCAGTACGTACGCGAATGCGTTGCGGGTTCGCCAGCTCTCTTTGTTGATGACGCGCACCGACAGCGCTCCGGAAACGCGGACGAATATGACGCTACTCAATAAAGCTTATGGTGAGTTTCTGCTCACCAATCGGATGCCACAAACGCGTGAGTTGCAACGCGCGACGGGTGATCAGATGAGCCTCTACGAAATCGAGGCGCCCCGTGGGGCGCGCGAGACCTATCTCAAAGCAATCGACGCCATGAATGCCGTCAACGCGGAAATTATGCAGCACGTTTGGCAAGTATGGCGCGCGGCAGAAATAGACCCATCAATGGAGATACGACATGGCCGCTAAGCGCAGAAGCATGGCCGAATTTCTTAATGTCGCCGAACCAGGAAACCTCACGGTAACCGATGGCTTGAAACGGGAGCTGCCGATTGAAACGCTGATTCCCCGAAAAAACCAACCGCGCCGAACCATCGATCCGACCGAGCTGGAGTCCATGGTGACGACGATTCGGGCGTTGGGCATCATTCAACCGATCGTGGTCCGCCCGCTGGATGCGCCCTCCAGCGCGGGTTATGAAATCGTCGCCGGCGAGCGGCGTTGGCGTGCAGCGCAACAGGCCGGAATGAGCACCGTTCCGGTCATCATTCGGAGTTTGGATGAACGGCGCACTGCCTTATATTCACTCGCAGAAAATATTGCGCGCAGCGATCTGAATCCGATGGAGTTGGCGAGAGGCTATCAAAGCGTCGTAAAGGAACAAGGCTTCTCTCAAACCGAGCTGGCGGAGGCCATTGGTCAAAATATCAAGACTGTAAATCGCATCATGCAGCTCTTGAAGCTTCCAGAAGCCATTCAAGAACGCATCGAACAAAACGCGCTGACGGCCAAACATGGGGAACTGCTTCTCGGATTATCGAGGGCGCAGCAACTGGAATTGGCCCACTACGCCGCCGAACAGCAATGGAGCGTTCGAGAGCTTGAACGTCAGATTGCGAAATCCGCCGAAGCCGCTCAAAGAAAATTGCTTGATAACAACA
>JAGRHK010000515.1 GCA_020444985.1 Candidatus Competibacteraceae bacterium | reverse complement strand
CGTCCAGGAACAATGTGCCGCCATTTGCTTGTTCAAAGCGTCCCTGGCGCGCCGCCTGCGCGCCAGTAAATGCGCCGCGTTCGTGGCCGAATAATTCGGATTCCAGCAAATCGCGCGGAATAGCTGCGGTATTGATCGCGATGAAGGGTTGATCCGCGCGCGGACTGTGGCGGTGCAAAGCCCGGGCGACCAGTTCCTTGCCCGTGCCTGATTCGCCGGTAATCAACACCGTAATATTGGAGCGCGACAACCGACCAATCGCACGAAAGACTTCCTGCATCGCCGGCGCTTCGCCAATAATTTCCGGCAGCGGTTCCGCTGGCTCATTCGCGCTGCTCTGCTGGCGATGCGTGAGACAGGCCCGACGCACCAGCGCGACCGCTTCGTCTACATCAAACGGCTTGGGCAGATACTCAAATGCGCCGCCCTGATACGCGGAGACCGCGCTGTCCAGATCGGAATGTGCGGTCATGATAATAACCGGCAAGTCCGGCAGGCGTTCGCGCAGGGAAGATAACAGCTCCAGACCGTTCATGCCCGGCATCCGGATGTCGGCGATCACCGCATCCGGCTTGCCTTGACGCAAGGCCTCAATCGCCCCAATGGCGTTCTCGAAGGTGTTCACCACCATTTCTTCACGCTGTAACGCTTTTTCCAGCACCCAGCGAATCGCGTGGTCATCGTCAATGACCCAAATGTGTTCTTTCCTGCTCATCCAGCTTTTTCCAGCGGCAGCAACAGGGTAAAGATCGTCTCGCCCAGACGGCTGGCGCATTCGATCAGTCCCCCATGCTGGTTGATGATGCTTTGGGCAATGGATAAGCCCAGGCCAGTGCCGTCGGGCCGACCACTAATCATTGGATAAAAAATCTGTTCCTGTTGTTCGGACGGAATGCCTGGGCCATCGTCGATGATGTCCAGACGAACGACCAGTTTGTGGCGTTTGGGGCCAATCGTGTACTGACGTTGTACGCGGGTGCGCAGGATGATGACGCCTTGCTCACATCCGCTCAAGGCTTGCGCCGCATTCCGCACGACGTTGAGCACAGCCTGAATCAGCCGGTCCGCATCGCCCCATAACGACGGGATGCTCGGATCATAGTCCCGCTCAATACGAATGCCGGGATCGGCCTCCACTTGCACGAGTCCACAGACTCGCTCCAGAATCTCATGAATGCTGACCTCTCCATGATTTGGCAATTGATTCGGACCCAGCAGACGGTCTACCAGATTACGGAGCCGGTCGGCCTCGCCGATGATGATGCCGGTATATTCTCGCAACCCCGGATCGGGCAATTCCCGCTCCAGCAATTGCGCCGCGCCACGCAAGCCGCCCAGTGGGTTCTTGATCTCGTGCGCCAAATTACGCACCAGGGCGCGCGTCGTATGATGCTGGGCCAGAATGTGTTCTTCGCGGCTGATGCGCAATCGCCAATCGACCTGCCGCAACTCAAGCAGTAGTTCGCGGGTGGGATCGCGCTCCAGCAAAGGCGCAGCGGTACAGTCCACGGTGACAACGCGGTCTGGCAGAAAGGTCAGTTGCAGTTCCCGTTCAATGTAGGGATGACCGCTCTCCAGACAGTGCTGTAGCCCTGCCATGAAAGCTTCGGCGCCGACGATAAGTTCCGATAAGGCGAGATTACAGGCCTTGCGGAAGCTGAGTTCAAACAGCGTCTCAGCCGCCGGATTCATGAACAACATGCGCAAGCGTTGATCCAGCACCAGCACCGCGATGCTTAAACCCTCCACCACCCGGCGATAGTAGTAGTCTTTTAACACCTTGCTCGGTCTCCTGGTGAGTATCGAGTAGGTTAAGCAATAATCGAACCAATTGACTTAATGCGCTAGTTTAGCGCAAAAAACACGCTAATCAGGCACTATAATAAATCATTGGTTTGATATAACGCACTAAATTAGTGCACTGCACTCAGCGTCTGATGGGAACGGTTCGGACGTTGACAGCAGAAATTCTGGCGATTTGACAGGATGAGTCTTTCTTGTGATTTGCGTCTTTCGATGGAAAGACGGCGGGTTGTTTCACGGA
>JAGRHK010000514.1 GCA_020444985.1 Candidatus Competibacteraceae bacterium | reverse complement strand
GGCGTGAACCATGGTAAAACCGAGTTCCACGTCGTGGTGCAGCAGGGGGCGCTGGCGCAACCAGTCCAACAGTACATCTCGGTCGGATGCCTCCAGAATCGTGTGGAAGGTATCCTTGCGCCGGGGTTTCACCTGGCCAGCCGCAACCGCCAGCAAGGTCAGGTCATGATTACCCAGCACCGCCACAACTTGCTCATTCAGGCTGCGCATCAACCGCAGTACTTCCGCCGAATGCGGTCCCCGGTTCACCAGATCGCCGACCAGCCACAATTGATCAGCGGCGGGATCGAAGTTCAGCAAATCCAGCAAGCGCTGCAACGGCTGGTAACAACCCTGAATATCGCCAATTGCATAAATGGCCATGGGGATTAACCTTTCACGGCGGCAAGGCAAGAATAGCGTCCCGATTGGTCCAAGAGGTCACCCGGTCCGCCGCGATTGAGCGTGGTAACCACTCACACGCACTATGTTCATTGGGATTCAGTACGGCAGGGCGGCGCTCCGCCAGGCCAACTCGAAATACATGCTCGCTATTTTCCATCACATCAGGCGCATAGCGATGCCGCCAGGGCGGCAGGATGGGGAAGCGGTTGACCTTGTTACAGTCGATGATCTCCAGGCCCTCACCCAAACCGGTTTCCTCGAATAATTCGCGCCGCGCCGCCTCCAGAGGATCGGTTTCCTCCCAGCGCAGACTGCCGGTCACGGATTGCCAGAAATCCGCAGGATGGCGACGGCGCAAGACCAGCACCTCGCCCGTCAAAGCGTAAACCACCACCAGCACGGATTCCGGACGTTTGTGGCGATTTTGCGTACTCAAGGCGCGCGTCGCAATCGAATATTCAGATCGCGCAACTGCGCTTCAGTGACCGGCGCTGGCGCCTGTGTCAGCAGACAGGCGGCGCTCTGCGTCTTGGGGAACGCCATCACATCGCGGATGGAACTGGCCCCGGCCATCAGCATCGCCAAGCGATCCAGGCCAAAGGCAATACCACCATGGGGCGGACAGCCAAATTTCAGCGCGTCCAACAGAAAGCCGAATTTGGCGCGCGCTTCTTCGGCGTCGATGCCCAGCAGCTCAAAGACTTTATTCTGCATCTCTTGCCGGTGAATACGCACCGAACCCCCGCCAATTTCACTGCCATTGAGCACCATGTCGTAAGCTCGCGACAGGCAACGTCCCGGATCGGCTTGCACCTCGGCAGGGTCATCAGTGCGCGGCGCGGTGAAGGGATGATGCAGGGCATTCCAGCGCCGGTCTTGCTCATCCCATTCGAACATTGGGAAGTTCACCACCCAGAGCGGCGCCCACTCGCCCTTGACCAGACCCAGATCGTGACCAATTTTCAAGCGCAACGCACCCAACGCATCATTGACCACTTTTGCCGAGTCAGCGCCGAAGAAGAGTAAATCGCCATTCCCGGCCCCGGTGCGGGTCAGAATCTTGGCCAGGGTTTCGTCCGGAAAATATTTCACGATCGGCGCTTGCAACCCTTCACGCCCGGCAGCAACATCGTTGACCTTGATGTAGGCCAATCCTTTCGCGCCGTAGCGCCCGACGAACTCGGTGTAGAGATCAATCTCGCGGCGGGTCAGCTTGCCGCCCCCAGGAACGCGCAGCGCCGCGACCCGGCCTTGCGGGTCATTGGCGGGACCGGCGAAGACCTTGAACTCCACGCTCGCCATCAGATCCGACAGTTCCGTCAATTCCAGGGGAATGCGCAAATCCGGCTTATCCGAGCCATAGCGCTGCATGGCCGTCTCGTAGGGCATGCGCGGAAATGGATTGGGCAGATCGGTCGCCATGACCTCTTTGAACAAGTGGCGAATCATCGCTTCCATCAGCCCGGTGATCGCCTGTTCATCCATGAATGAGGTTTCAATATCAAGCTGGGTGAATTCCGGCTGACGGTCGGCGCGCAGATCCTCGTCACGGAAACAGCGCACAACCTGATAGTAGCGGTTCATGCCGGCCATCATCAGCAATTGTTTGAACAACTGCGGCGATTGTGGCAGCGCGAAGAAATTGCCAGGATGAGTGCGACT
>JAGRHK010000513.1 GCA_020444985.1 Candidatus Competibacteraceae bacterium | reverse complement strand
GCCATCCCGTAGCAGACGAATGTGGCTTTTACCGCCGCGCTGGTTAGCTCGAATCGGCACATACGCAACGGGAAACCCAGAACGAAAGAAAGCCATCGTGCAGGTTGTTGGGTAGGAAAAGCCATTCGGCAACAAATAGATAAACTTGCGGAAATGGCGAGCGCGCGCGGCGCGAAACCCCGAAGTCAGATCTTCAATCCGGTAACCGGTCATCACCGACGCAAAGCGGTTGTAGACATAATTAGCCATGCGCCGGCCCAAAGAAGCATGCGTATTGGCTTGTCGAGCACCGACCGCCATCTCATAACCTGCATCAATTTTCGCTAACAACCGGGGAATATCCGCCGGATCGTGCTGCCCATCCGCATCCATAAAGATCAGCACATGGCCATTCGCGCACCGAACGCCGGTTTTAATCGCCGCCCCATTGCCCAGACTGTAAGGATGCGAGATCACTCGGACACCGGCCGCTCGGCATACGTCGACCGTTTCATCGGTCGAGCCATCGTCGACCACAATAATTTCCGCTCCCGGATACTGACCGGTCAGTTTCGCCAGCAACGGGGGCAAATTCATTGCCTCGTTCTTCGCGGGCAAGATAATGCTGAGTTCGTTCATAATAGGCTCTAAGTCTGGTTATCAGGAATAGCCCTGCGCGATAATCGTCATGACAGTCTCCTGGATTTCAAAAAAATGCTAACCACTATGACCCGATTACGCGCTTTCACGCTCCATCTCATTGGCAGCGTACTCATTTTCCTGATCTTCCCTGGCCTCATATTCTTTATCGGGTATCCAACGCCCTATTTCACTGTAGAGGGCGGCTGGACCGTTTTCAGTATTCTGATCGGCGTTGGCCTGGCGCTCGGACCGTTGCTGACGCTGATTGTGTTCAAACCGGGCAAACGCGGCCTCAAATTCGACATGAGCTGCATCATCCTCATGCAATTCGGCGCCCTGCTGTACGGCGGAATGACGATCTACCAAGAGCGTCCTGCATTCGTAGTCTTTGGCCTTGATCGCTTCACCACGATTCCGACAACCGCCATTGACGTTGATCAAGTGCCCGTCGAACTGCGTCAAGGTTCACAACCCTGGCTGGTGCAAGCCGACCTCCCCGAAGACCCCAAAGTTCGGGAAGATTTGATGTTCGCGGTCCTCTCCGGTGCGCCGGACGTCGAATACCATCCCGAACTCTATCGCCCTTACGCCCCCGACCTGCTCGACCTGCGCAAGCGCAGCATCGACCTGCCAGCCTTCACTGCCCGCGACGCTGACGCTAAAGTTGCCGTCGACCACTTCCTGGCTAAGAAGGGTGGACAGTTGGCAGATTACCTCTATCTGCCCCTCAAAGGCAAAAGGAAAGACATCGTCATGGCGTTATCCGCTCGCGATGGCAGACCGGTCGGATATATCGCGATCAGTCCCTGGCGAGAAGACTATCGCTAGAGTCAGGCCTTGACGCCACGGCTTCGGTCATATCCCATGCCGTCCATACGGTGCAACGAGGCGATGTGATCATTATGAACTATCCTTACCCACTTGGCGCTCAATCTCAATATTGACCGACAACATCAACTGATCATTGAGGAAAATATTATGCGAGTCATTCTGTTAGGCGCACCCGGCGCCGGTAAGGGCACCATCGCCAAACTGCTGACCCAAGTGGATGGTTCCGTCCAGATCTCTACTGGCGATATCCTGCGCGGTGCAGTGCAGGCCGGTACGGAACTGGGTAAGCAAGCGGAAGCCTTTATGAAAGCCGGCGATCTGGTGCCGGATGCATTGATCATGGGCATCATGGAAACGCGCCTGCAAGAACCGGATTGCGCCAAGGGCTTTTTGCTGGACGGCTTTCCGCGCACCATCCCACAGGCCGAGGCGCTCAAAGCCCTGCTCAATAAGCTGGGTATTCAACTCGACGTCGTGGTCAATATCGAAGTCCCGCGCGAGGAAATTCTTAACCGCCTCACCACCCGCCGCACTTGCGTCAACCCGCAATGTCAGGCCATCTACAATGTCCGCAGCCAGCCGTCCAAAGTCGAAGGGGTCTGCGACAAATGCG
>JAGRHK010000512.1 GCA_020444985.1 Candidatus Competibacteraceae bacterium | reverse complement strand
GCGGAAAGCAGTGGTCTCATTATCGAGATCGGCATCTGGGCGTTGCGCGAGGCCTGTCGCCAGAACCAGGCTTGGCGAGAAGCGGAATTATTCAAGGTTCCCATAGCCGTCAACCTATCCGCCGTGCAAATCCATCATAACAATCTGCTGATGCTGGTCCAGCAAATACTCGCTGAAACCAATCTCCCGGCCACCGAGCTTGAACTTGAGGTCACGGAAAGCCTGTTGGTGGACCATAATCAGACTGTGCTTGAACGGTTTCGGGAATTGAAACAACTAGGCGTCAAGTTCTCCATCGACGATTTCGGCACCGGTTATTCCAGCCTGGCCTATCTCAAGCGTTTCCCCGTCGACAAACTCAAGATCGATCAATCCTTCATTCGCGATATCGTCAACGACCCGGATGATCTGGCCATTGCGCGCACCGTGGTCAGTATGGGCCACGGCCTGCGCCTCGGCGTGATTGCTGAAGGCGTGGAGGATGAGGAAACGGTTTGCTTGCTGCGCGCAATCCATTGTAATGAAGCTCAGGGTTACTTCTTCGCCAAGCCCATGCCAGCGGCGCAAATACCACAATGGTTGAACAGTCGGTCATTAAATACATAAATCATCAGGATAAAATGTATGCCTCGTATATCACAGGCGGAATTTGAACAACTGGCCTATGAACACGTCCCTTTCGTGGGCATGCTGGGCATTCAGGTAGAAAGTTTCGAAGCGGGGCGCGCGAGCATCCGCGTGCCCTTTCGCGAGGACTTTATCCGACCGGGCGGCACGGTGTCGGGTCCGGTGCAAATGGCGCTGGCGGATATTGTGATGTATGCGGTGGTTCTCAGTCTCATTGGTCGGGTGGAATTGGCGGTAACGACAAATCTGACATGCAATTTTTTACGCCGCCCGCAACCCGCCGACCTGATCGGTCGTGGGCAGATTCTCAAGCTGGGCAAGCGCTTGGCGGTAGGCGAGGTGTTACTGTACTCGGAAGGCGAACTGGAACCCGTAGCGCACGTTACCTGCACCTATTCCATTCCGCCCATGACCCAGGAGCCGGTGGCGATTGCGCCGGCACCCGCAATCAAGGCGTGATCCGCAGCCTCCCTCCTTTGAAAAAGGGGGGCTGGAGAGGGTTTCGCACGGGTAACAGCAGTCCACAGCGTTCAAATCCCCCATCCCCCCTTTGTTACCTACCCCCAGCAGAGCGTCATTGCGTAGCCAGCCAGCGATCGACCTGCATGAGCACGGCTTCAATCGCTTCAACGCTATCGGGATTCACTGGGCCGAAATCCTGGCCGGTCAGTTTCTCCAACGCCTCGACCAGCGTATGCACCAACTGGGCATGATCCAGTCGCTGCTCGGTGCCCCCGAAGACCAGCATTTTATGTTTGGCCAAGCAATCACGCAGTTTCGGAACGCTGCCGATCTGGCCCACCGTTCCCAATGCCGCCGCAGCGCGGGTCTTCAGCAAATAGGAGCGCTGGCCCAGAGCCGCCTCAAGGACGGGAACATCCTTCTGGGCAAGCGCGGTGTTTAGGGCGGCCTCAGCCGTTGGATAATCTTCGCTCAAAATGGGTTGTGTCAGTTCTGCGCTCATGGCAACTCCTGCAAGCATGACGAAAAGGGCAACAAGAACAGTTCGGGAAAACAAAAGCATGGTCGGTCACGTAGGCGCTGGATGGAATAAAGCGGCAGTCCGGTGCTGGACTCAGAAGCCGGCATTATCAGGCGCTGTGGAGCTGCCGTCATTAGCCCATTTTCCTGCAGTCCGTTTGACTTTCATATGCGCCCGCCACAGAAACCAATCGGCAATGCGATGCCACGTCGTGCCCAGTTGAATTCGGGTGAACTCACGAAAATGCGCTCGCAACTCGACCGTATCTCCATTAGCGCCCACCGCGTGGGGCAATTGGAACCCCGGCGTATCCTCACTGGTGAGTTTGTCACGCAAATCCACGGTCACCGGTGTCCTGCTGAAAGGAAGCACGACGGTAAAATGAGGATTGTCATAAGGGTTGTTATCCTCATCAGCATTGTGCGTATCGTCGTTTCCCTCGGCATCATTGGCTGG
>JAGRHK010000511.1 GCA_020444985.1 Candidatus Competibacteraceae bacterium | reverse complement strand
AATCAGCATGGCACCGCGATCATCGTCGGCGCTGCGGTGCTGAACGCGCTGCG
Organism: Candidatus Competibacteraceae bacterium; assembly: GCA_020444985.1. Lineage (GTDB taxonomy): Bacteria > Pseudomonadota > Gammaproteobacteria > Competibacterales > Competibacteraceae > UBA2383. The sequence goes on along the minus strand of JAGRHK010000511.1, from coordinate 2,013 downwards.
GTTGACTGGCAAAGATATCAGCGAGGTCCGGTTGGTATCAGCTGGCGCGGGGGCCTCAGCGCTGGCCTGCTTGGAAATTCTGGTCAGCCTGGGGATACCGAAACCGCATATTGTGGTGGTAGACAGCGCCGGAGTCGTCTACCAAGGCCGAGAAGAGCGGATGAATCCCTGGAAAGAGGCCTACGCTGCCAATACCGAGGCGCGCACTCTGCCCGAAGCCCTAGTCGGTGCTGATATCTTCCTGGGATTATCAGCACCGGATGTACTCAAGCCGGAAATGCTGGAGGCGATGGCACCCGAGCCGCTCATTCTGGCCTTGGCCGATCCAGTACCGGAAATCTTGCCGGATATCGCCAAAGCGGTGCGCCCCGACGCTTTGTTGGCCACCGGACGCTCAGACTATCCCAACCAGGTCGATAATGTCCTGTGCTATCCCTATCTGTTTCGTGGTGCCCTGGATGTAGGCGCGACCACGATTAACGATGCGATGAAACTGGCCTGCATCTACGCCATCGCCAACCTCGCACAAGCAGAAACCGCCGACGATATCGTCATGCTCGCTTACGGTGGCCAACCCTTGAGTTTCGGATCAGAGTATCTGATCCCCAAGCCTTTCGACCGGCGTTTGCTTATCAAGATCGCCTCGGCAGTCGCGCAAGCGGCGATGGACAGCGGAGTAGCCACCCGCCCCATCGAGGACATGGAAGCCTACATTGAGCACCTGACCAGCTTTGTCTACTCCTCCCGACCGGTGATGCGGCCGATCTTCGAAAAAGCCAGACGCCAACCCAAACGTCTGGTCTACGCCGAAGGCGAGGAGCAAAAGGTATTACAAGCCGTACAACAGGTGCTCGACGAAGCCATTGCCTTCCCGCTACTGGTCGGTCGACCCGAAGTAATCGAGAGAAAAATCAAGCAATTGGGATTGCGGCTCCAGCCTGGAAAGAATTGTGAGATCGTCCATCTGGAAAGCAGTGAACGGTACGACGAATACTGCGCTCTACTCCATCAGCGCTCGCAACGGGAAGGTATTTCGGTGCAGGAATCCCGAGCACTACCACGTACCGACTCGACTGTGGCAGCGGCGCTGCTGGTACAACGCGGCGACGCCGATGCCATGCTGTGCGGTACGGTAGGCCGTTTCAAGCGCCACCTGGAACGTATCCGCCAAGTGATCGGCCTGCGCAAGGGAGTACACAACTTCTATGCGCTGACTCCGGTGATCCTGCCCACGGGCACCTATTTTCTGGGTGACACCCACGTCACCCCTGATCCGACCGTCGATGACATCGTCGAACTGACCCTGCTCGCCGCCGCTCAGGTACGTGCTTTTGGCATGACGCCCCAAGTTGCGCTGCTGTCACGCTCGCACTTCGGCACCCACCACAGCCCGTCGGCGCTCAAGATGCGAACGGCGCTGCACCGCTTGCAAGAATGCGCGCCCGATCTGATCGTAGAGGGCGAAATGAACAGCGAAACGGCGGTATCGGAAGAATCGCGGCTGAAGTTTCTCGGCGAGACCGCCCTGCAAGGACCGGCTAATCTGCTGATCATGCCCAACGACGACGCTGCGCATATCGCCTACGGTCTGTTGAAGGTGCTGGGCGGAGGCACTTCGCTGGGTCCGATTCTGCTCGGTGCGGCCAAACCCGCCTACATCGTCACCCAGTTGGCCTTGGTACGCACCATCGTCAACATGAGTGCCATCAGCGTGGCCGAGGCACAGTTGGGCGGTCGCAAACACACGCCGTTGCTGGCGCGGGGCTAGAGTGCTGCCATCGTGGACTACCCACTTCTACTGTGTAGCCGCACCGATCGGCAACTCGCCCAGCAATTGATCGAAAGCAATCACCTGCATTTCGAAGACAATTTTCACGATCTAGTCGGGATTTTTAAGGAAGGCACGCTAGCCGGATGCTGCGCCCGACACGGTCGGGTACTGAAAATGTTGGCAGTGCTGGACGACTATCGCGGTGCAGGGTTGGCTGGAGATCTGCTGTCCGAGTTGATGCG
>JAGRHK010000510.1 GCA_020444985.1 Candidatus Competibacteraceae bacterium | reverse complement strand
TAGCGGTTACACTGGAGTGCGGCCAGATCCGAACCGGGTGCGGGAGGAACTGGAGAAGTATTCGCTGGGTTCGCTTAAAATGTTGGGTACGGTGCGAATGGGCGGTGCCGAGGGATTGTGGGCGTTGATTCAGGCGCCCGACAATGTCGTGCATCGGGTACAGAAAAATAATTACCTGGGCACGAATCATGGCAAAATCATCAATATCAGCGAGCAGCGAGTCGATCTGAAGGAAATCGTTCCGGATGGTCCCGGGCGCTGGCAGGAGCGGGAATCGTTTCTGTCGCTGACCCAATGATTGAGGGGGGAAACAATATGATAAGCAGGTCCATGAGCCAAGGCCAAGGCGGCCAGCAATTGGTCGAGGGGAGGCGGCTGCCCGGGGGGGCGGTGTTGGGTTGGATTTGGGGCGTGGCGCTATTATTGTGCGTCGGTGGCTGGAGTGGGGCATGGGCGGCTCCGCCGGGCGCCGGGCCGCAGACGGTTCTGGAGGGGGTGGATATCAGCCCGCTGGCGGGGAATCGTTTGCAATTGCGGTTTCGGTTGTCGGCGCGCATTGAAGCGCCGCCGAGTACGTTTACGATTAATGAGCCAGCGCGCATTGTGCTGGATTTTCTGGATACCCGTAATGGCTTGGCGGCGCGCCAACAGCCGATTAATGTGGGGGTGGCGGAAAAGATCAGTGTGCTGGAGGGGGCGGATCGCACCCGGGCATCGCTGAATCTGGCGCGCTTGGTGCCGTACAAAGTGGATGTGCGGGGTAATTCGGTGGTTCTGACCCTGGAGGGTGCGGGGGTTGCGACCCGCAAGACGCCGGCGCCGACCCCGGCGGGTTCGGTGGCTGCTTCCGCGCCGAAGCGGACCGAAGCGCCGGCTGTGCAGGGGCCGCGCAACGTGAGCGATGTAAATTTCAAGCGTGGGCCGGCCGGTCAGGGGGTGATTACGGTCAAATTATCCAGCAGCAGCACGACCGTGGATGTGCGCCAGGAGGGCAATCTGATCGTGGCGGATTTTCAGAATGCGCAGTTGCCGCGCGGCCAGCAGCGGCGCTTGGATGTAACGGATTTTGCGACGCCGGTGACGACGATTGAGGCAGTGAATCGAGGGGGGAATGCCCGGTTGAGTATTCAGCCGATCCCGCCGTTTGAGTATCTGGCGTATCAGGCGGATGATTTGTATGTGGTTGAGGTGCGGCCGCCGCACCGGGACACCGAGGCGGAGAAGCGCGCGGCGGAGCTAGATCCGTCGAAGAAGAAATATTCGGGCGATTTGCTGTCGTTGAATTTCCAGGACATTGAGGTGCGGGCGATTCTGCAAATCCTGGCGGATTTCACCGGATTGAATATTGTAGTCAGCGATTCGGTGAAAGGAAATTTGACGTTGCGTTTGCAGAATGTGCCTTGGGATCAGGCGCTGGATATCATCATGCGTACCAAGGGTTTGGCTAGTCGCCAGAATGGTAATGTGATCTTTATCGCCCCGACCGAGGAAATCGCGGCGCGCGAGAAGCTGGATCTGGAGTCGCGCAAGACCGTGGAGGAGCTGATTCCGCTGCAAACCCAGATTTTTCAGGTCAATTATGCGAAGGCTAAGGATATTGCCGACTTGTTGAAGAAGAAGACTGGGCAAGAAGGCCAGCAGCAGGCGATTTTATCGCCGCGCGGTTCGGTTGAACCCTATGAGCCAACTAATACGCTGATTGTTAAGGAAATACCGAGCAAAATGGATGAGATTCGCGAGTTGATCACGCAATTGGATAAGCCAACCCGGCAGGTCATGATCGATTCGCGGGTGGTGATCGCTAGCGATGATTTTAGTCGGGATCTCGGGGTGCGTTTTGGTGTGACAGGCGTCAGTGAAACAGGTGATGGGCGGATCAATACCGTGAGCGGAGGCGTAAACTCAACCGGAACCATCATCGATAGCGCTATAAGTAATTTGACGAGCACGGGGCAGCCTTTCCCGGTCGCAGTGCCGCCCTTGCCTGATCGGCTTGGCGTGAATCTACCGGTCGGTGGTCCGAGCATTGCTTTCGCTATCCTGGGAGCGGACTATCTGGTCGATTTGGA
>JAGRHK010000050.1 GCA_020444985.1 Candidatus Competibacteraceae bacterium | reverse complement strand
ACCGCCGGAGACGATGTCGAACCCCGATCCGAGCCGGGCCAGCACATTCAACACCGCCAGATTGCTGTTCGCCTTGACCGCGTAGCACACCAGATGCGGATGCGCGCCAAACGCCTGATCAAAGGCGCGCCAGTGCCGTTCAATGGTGGCGCGAGAATAGATATAGCAGGGCGTGCCAACCGCAGCGGCGATGTCGGCGACGGGAACGGCCTCCGCGTAAAGTCGGCCATTGCGATACTCGAAATGATCCATAGTCAGGGTTTCTGTGGTGAATTCTGTTCGGAGTCAGGGGCTTGCGGCTTTTCTGGCAGATATAAAGCGCCTTTCTGGCCACAGCCGGAAAGTAACGCAGTCGCCAGCAGGCAAGCCAGGAATACAGGACGAGGCACGGACATGCGCAGGTTCCTTGGTTTGGGAAACAGGAAGTATGAAAAAGTATGAATGAGGAAGTATGAATGAGTATAACCCGCCTTGCGTAAGCGAGTGCGGCTTGACAAGCGGACAGGCTTTGCAGCTAATGCAAACCCTCTTCCATTAAGACGGGAACTGTACCAATGACCGACCCAGCGTTAACCACTGTTGAGATTGAGCCGACTGGCCCGGTCCGCTCCAGCGTGATCTGGATGCATGGCTTGGGCGCCGACGCGCATGACTTTGAACCGATTGTCCCGGAGCTGCGTCTGCCGGTGGAGCTGGGTATCCGCATTATCTTCCCCAATGCGCCGATTCGCCCAGTGACGATTAATAACGGGATGCAGATGCGCGCCTGGTATGACGTGCTGAGCATGGATTTGCCGCGTCGGGAAGACCCAGATGGCGTTTATGCCTCAGAACGCGCCATTTACGCGCTGCTGGAGCGGGAGAAGCAGCGCGGCATTCCCGCCGAGCGCATCGTACTGGCCGGTTTCTCCCAGGGCGGCGCGATGGCGCTCCATACCGGCTTGCGCTACCCGGATCGGCTGGCCGGCATCCTGGCCCTGTCCTGCTATATCCCTCTGGCGAACAAATTGAGCAGTGAACGCCGACCCGCGAATCAGCCGACGCCTATCTTCATGGCGCACGGCGACTATGATGCGGTGATTCCCATGCATTACGGCCAACAGAGCGCTGAAGCCCTGAAGGCGTTGGGCTATGCTGTGGAATGGAGCGATTACGGCATGGGCCATGAAGTCTGCTGGCAGGAAATTCGCGACATCGCCGAATGGCTGAAGCGGGTGCTGGCTGCGCCAACGGCTTGATCCATCGACCATTAGGAGGACGGGCCATGCTGGATACTGTGGCGCTGCTGATCACCCTGACCGCTCTATTCAGTTATCTGAATCGCTGCTTCATCAAACTGCCGACGACCATCGGCGTCATGGTGCTGGCCATGTTGCTCAGCCTGATCCTGATGAGTCTGGGCGAACTGGGCTATGCGCTGGTCGAGCAACGGGCCGAGGCGATCATCGGCAGCATCGATTTCAACCAGGTGCTCATGGAAGGCATGTTGTCCCTGCTGCTCTTCGCCGGGGCCTTGCATGTCGATCTGGAAGAATTGATGCGGAACAAGTGGCCAATTAGCGTACTGGCCACGGTTGGGGTGGTCGCGTCCACCTTCCTGGTCGGGATGGCATCCTGGATGGTGTTCAACTTCGGGTTGGGAATTTCGATTTCTCTGCTTTATTGCCTGCTGTTCGGTGCGCTGATCTCGCCAACCGATCCGATCGCGGTGTTGGGTATCCTGAAATCCGCCGGCGCGCCTAAAAGTCTGGAAATCAAAATCGCTGGCGAGTCGCTATTCAATGACGGCATCGCCGTGGTGATTTTCACCATTCTGGTCAGTTTAGCCGTGGGCAACGCGGAGGTCACAGTCGGCGGCGTGGCATTGTTGTTTGCCGAGGAGGCGCTGGGCGGCATCGTCTTCGGTCTGGCCATCGGCTCTATTGCCTATCTTTTTTTGAAAAGCATCGATAGCTACGACGTGGAGATTCTGATTACCCTGGCGCTGGTGCTGGGCGGCTATGCCTTGGCGATCCACCTGCATGTTTCCGGCCCGATCGCCATGGTGGTGGCGGGCCTGATGATTGGCAATCATGGCCGGCGCTGTGCGATGTCGGAGAACACGCGGGAAAATCTGGACACGTTCTGGGAGATGATCGATGAAATTCTCAACGCGGTATTGTTCGTGCTGATTGGTCTGGAAGCGGTGATTCTGACCTTTGAGGGTGACTATTGGCTGGCGTCGCTGTTCATTGTGCCGCTGGTGCTGCTGGCCCGACTGATTTGCGTCGGCGTTCCAGTCACGATCATGCGTCGTTGGTTCGGCTTTGAATTCACGCCTCATGCGATCAAGATCATGACCTGGGGCGGCTTGCGCGGCGGAATTTCCGTGGCTTTGGCGCTGTCGCTCCCCGCTGGGCCAGAACGTCAGGTGATACTGGCGCTGACCTATATCGTGGTGTTGTTCTCGATTCTCGTGCAAGGCTTGACCGTAGGGCCTTTGATCAGAAAGACGGTCGCTCCTGCCCGGCAATCGATTCCCTGACGGCACAACGACCCAGCCCAACTGGAGCCGTTGCCTCTGAAGAATTGGCTGAAACCGATCTGCGCGCTGACGAGTTCATCCACGCAAGTCCTGCCTATTTCATTTTGAAACACCGTGAAATAGCCGCGTTTCAAAATGAAACCATAAGCTTTGCTCATGCCCCCGCTATTAAAATAAACCATTGTTTTAAAACATAGTTTATTTTCTAAATATTCGGCACATTTTTTGCTATACGTTTTAGTCGTAAAAATGGCGCGGAATTTCTCTTATTGAATTGTGGATACAAGATTCAAATAGAGAAGACCTCTACGACGTAATAAAAAGCTGCCTCATGCAAGAGTTTTTCTGTGATGGAAGACCATAGTGAATGAGGATTTGCGATTTTCATAACCACGATGCAAGAGGAGATTTATCATGCATAAATTATTGTTATTTTTTGTTGTTATCATGTTGTCATTTGATGGCGCAGCGAACGCTCAGATAGCAACGGAAACCCAAATTGGCGCTAGCATTAATGGCGCTGTGACTTCAGTGAAAGGGCAGCGCGTGGAATTACGCCTTGCTGATGGAACACAACACTGGTTTAGTATCCTAAATATTGAATTAGAGGTAGATCAAAATCTTGTCGGAAAATCCATGTCAGGTACCTTGGACCGAATTGGCGATTCTGACGTAATAAAGTCGCCAAAAATTAATTAAGTAATCTGAAACAATTAAGGAATAAATGCCATGTTACGTCAAGTAATTACCATCAGCTTACTCGCGTTTCCTATTTTTGGTTACACACAACCAGGAGTACAAATGTATCCTCCGAAAGAAGAATTAGGTGTTATTGTGTTTGATAAGGGCACTGGGCTGGATACTAGTTGCAGATTCCGCAGTGAGGGGCCACTCGTCATTGATATCCCTATCCCTGCCGTTGTCAATGAGAAAGAAATTAATGCTGATGGAACATTAAAAGATGCAAGTAAGCTTATCAGAAATCAGGTAATTGGAGCTAAGGCACGTATCATTTTTCCTGGGTGGGATGTCGATGATAAGGCAACGTTTGATGAGGTGAATCCAGAGGTTGACACCATAAAATTCAATGATAAATTTGTTGGCATTAAAACAGGTTTAAACGATCAATGGGTGCTACAGCAGTTCGAGGTCGATATTCAGGACTTAAAATTCGCACATGGAACTAACACCCTGCGAATAGACATTGACACAGCTAATGTCGGAAACGGGGATATTTGGTGTACTGCGGTGGACTGGGTGGCAGTCAAATTTGATGTTGCAGCGCCTTATGTTTTAGCGCATGGTATTACTGGAGATATGACTACTTGGGATGAAAGCAACTCGCCAGGAGTGCTTCAAGCTTTGGATGAAACAGGTGTTCTGTACACAAGATTTTCTACGGGTGCTAATGGTAGCATTACCGAGAACGGGCGTGACTTAATGAAAAAAATAGGAGCTTTTTTAAAAGAACATAAATCGGATAAAATTCACGCTATTGCTCATAGTAAAGGTGGGTTGGATATCCAGGCAATGGTCGCGTTAATGCCAAAAAATAATTATTTTAAAGTTATCTCATTATCAACACTATCCACGCCACACTATGGTAGTATACTTGCTGATTTATCAATGTTAGCGCTTCTCAAAAACAATAATATAAGAACTAATGGTCCGGACAATGGTTGGTTAGATATATACTTAACTGAGGCATGGTTAGCTACTCAGTCAGGGAGAGCACCAGAACCTCCCGGGCTGAGTGATTTACAGACAAGAGCTACTGCTTCCGCGATCAGTATTGGTTTTGCGGGAAATATTTCGCCGACATATACGATTGGGGCAAATGCTGATCTTAATCAAAATAGAAGTTTAGATGAATCCGAGGTAGAAGGGATGCCTGTTGAATTCACAGCATTATGGTCTCCAGCTTGGCATATTCTGCGAGACCATGCCAGTGCGCACTTAGTCGAAACACAAAAAAAAATAGTATTTGGTGTGACTGTATGGACAACCATTTACTTTGAAGCAACAAACACATCGACAGCACGCGATAATGATCTTTCGGTAACGACATTTTCAGCAAATCCAGATTACGGACAACCTTTAGGAGATGTCTCAGCCAATCATGCTACCGTCAAAAGTGGCGAAAACATTCAGAAAATCTTAGATAAAACTGTTCCAATGCGCTGATGGCCGATAGCCAGGGTAAGAAGGAGAGAAAAATGAACAAATTTATGGCTTTGCTGTTTATTTTACTACTTGGCTTCGCGCACATCGCTAATGGCCAAAACATTCCCACCCTTTTTGGTGCATGGGATACGCAAATTGTTGCCGTGACGCCGGGGCAGACCTCCGCAGAAATTTCTTTTCAGGTGGATCACTGGGATGGTTTGTTCTTTAAAGCGATTGTTCCAGTGACTGGCGGAACTCTATCCCTGCTTGATCCAACAGGAGCAACGGTGCTGACGTCCGCCGATGCTCAGGTAATATTTGATGACGGAGCCAACCGGACGCCACCCTTGCCGGGGGGACAGTTCATTACTTCCGACACGATTCCGACGCCAAGCAGCGGCCTCTGGAAATTACGCTTCGCGTTTCCATCGGCACCCGAGGAAACTGCCATTTTCGTTACGATTCTGCACAAATCGCAGTATGAGGCGAGTATTGCGCTGGCGGAATCGAGTCTCCTCACCGGAGAAACCGCTGTACTGGGACTGCTCGTCACCGACAGCGGAACGCCCATCACAGGATCGTCTTCAACCATCACCATCACGCCTCAAAGCGGTGGCCCAGAGATAACGCTGACGGGCAAAGATGATGGTGTTGATGGCGACGGAAAAGCGAATGACGGCCTTTATTCGGTTATCAACACGTTCGCCACTCCCGGCCTGTACGATGTAGTTGGAACAGCTACATTCTCCACGCCAGTAGGCAACATCACCCGCCAAGCGCAAGCTATCGTGGAGGTGCGTGATCCCACCGTGACCGTAACAAGCGCAACAGTTGAACCCGAATTAGCAGCGAGCGGGTGCGCGAATGCACTGAACGTTCGCATGGCGTTGGATGTGGCTTCGCCGGGCACCTTCGTCATTCGCGCCCAATTGAGCGGCGACAACGGCCAATCAATGTCAACGGGCGATGTGTTTGATCTGACCGCCGGCGCGCAAACCGTAACCCTGTCATTCCCGTTCGAGGCGATCCGCGAAGAAGTTGGCGCCGCCAACTTGTACACCGTGGATTGGGCGCGCGGTTTCCAAGACAGCGCCACGCTGGGAATTGCGCGTGTCTTCGACCAAGCATCGGTTGGCTCTTACGCCGGAAATCTTTGCGCTGAGCCTATAACGCTCACGCCAAATTTGACGGTGACGCCTTCCTATCAGGATAATTTGATTTCCGCGCTAACGTTCGGTTTTGACGTCACTGTCAGCACCAGTGGAATCTACGACATTACGCTAAAGATCGTCGGCAAAAACAGCGAGGTTGTTGATACGGTACTGCTGACCGAAACCCTTAACGCAGGCGTCAACACCCTCACGTTCACTGTGCCTGGCGAGACATTCTCCAAGGCCAAAGCGGATGGCCCGTACCGTCTCGTCGCGATGCTGGTCGTGGGCAATAATGGCGCAACCGAGATCTTATCTGAACTCGGTCAGACAAGTGTGTATCCATACACCCAGTTCGCTGGAGCAGCTCCTCCATCACAGGCTATTTACCCTCTGAGTGTTAGCAAAACTGGCGCGGGTGCAGGCACCGTAACCGGCCCTGACATCCAATGCGGTGGCGACTGCATCGAAAGCTACATGAGCGGAACCGCAGTGACCCTCACCGCAACCCCTGCTGACGGTTCGACTTTCGCTGGTTGGAGCGGTGCTTGTTCAGGCACAGGCCCCTGTCAACTGACGATGTCCTCTCCACAGAGCGTCACCGCAAACTTCATCGTCGCGTCACGCTTAATTAACCTGTCTACCCGAGGTTGGGTCGGCACTGGCGACAGTCTGATCATCAGCGGTTTCATCTTGGGTAGCGGCGACACCCCGCGCCGGATGATTCTCCGCGCCCTTGGCCCGGTTCTGACCGAAGCCGCAGTCCCTGGCGTACTACCTGATCCTCGCTTCACCCTGACGACAGTGGATGGACAGGTCATTGCCAGCAATGACAACTGGGGTGATGCTGACAACGCCGCCGAACTACAAGCTCTGGGCTATGCCCCATCCGATCCCCGAGAAGCCGCCTTGTTGATCACCCTCGACCCGAATGTTCCCTACACGCTCCTAGTCGATGGCGTCAACAGCAACACCGGTATTGCTCTGGTTGAAATCCTCGATCCGGATGTGGCCACTCCCACCCCTCGGCTGGTGAACCTCTCAGCACGTGGCTGGGCAGGCAAGGACGATGATATGTTGATCGGCGGCTTGATCATCAGCGGCGGCGATCAGCCGCGCCGTGTGTTGCTGCGGGCGCTCGGTCCTTCGCTGGTTCAGGCCCAACTCGCCAACGTACTCAGCGATCCTCGCTTCACCCTGACGACGGTGGATGGACAGGTCATTGCCAGCAACGACAACTGGGGTGATGCCGACAACGCCGCCGAGATTCAAGCAACCGGTCTAGCTCCACCTGATTCGCATGAGCCAGCCCTGCTGATAACGCTCGACCCCAACGTCCCCTACACTGTCCTGGTCGATAGTGCGGAAGACGCTTCCGGTCTGGTCCTACTGGAAATCCTTGACCTGCCATAGTGTTGATAGCCGCCCGCTCTCGCTGGTAAACAGCAAAAGCGGGCGGTCAATCAAACGATTCGTACACCTTCCAATTGCCCCGACAACTCGACAAGTTCCCCGACCGGCCATGCCGTGATCTGCTCATGCATCGGATAGCGGTGCGCGCCGGGGTAAACAACCCATAGATGCTCCAGCGTGAGATCGCGCAACGCAACATGTTGCGAGCGGGTCGTTCTTGGCGCTTCGTTAAATTTGACCTCGATCCCGTAGCGCCGGCCTTGATGGAAAAATAGCAGATCCAATTCCGCGCCATTCTGCGTCGCCCAGAAATAGGCTTCCGTAAGACGCAGCGCCTGCCAGACCTGTTCAATAACAAAACCTTCCCACGAAGCGCCAACCTTGGGATGAGCCAGAAGATTGTCCCAGTCCGGCAGGTTCAGTAATCCATGCAATAAGCCGGAATCACGCAGGTAAATTTTCGGCGACTTGACCTGACGCTTGCCGATGTTCTCGAACCAGGGTGGAAGCACGCGTACCATATAGGCGCCAGAGAGAATGTCCAGGTAGCGGCGCGCAGTCACCTCTGAACTACCCAAGGAACGGGCAAACTCTGCTGCATTCCATACCTGCCCGTGATAATGAGCAATCATTGTCCAAAAGCGCCGCAGAGTTTCGGCCGGAATGGTGATCCCCAATTGTGGAATGTCACGCTCCAAAAAGGTACGGATGAAATTCTCGCGCCACACCATGCTGATCGAGTCGTCGTCTGTCAGAAAGGATCTGGGAAAACCGCCGCGCAGCCAAAGTTGATCATGTCGAAGCGTATCTACTTCGGTCAGATTAAAGCCAGACAGGTCGGTGAACCCGATGCGCCCTGCAAGGGACTCTGACGCGCCGCGCGCAAGCTGAGGTGACGCTGAACCGAGCAGCAGGAACTTTGCGGGATTCTCCGGGCGATCCACCAGCACTCGCAGCAATTCCAGCAAGTCCGGTTGGCGTTGCACCTCGTCGATGATCACCAACCCAGACATCGTCTCGAGAACAGTCATTGGCGCCGAGAGCCGGCGGACATCCACAGGATTCTCGAGATCAAAGTATGTAGATGGCTGCCGAGCAGCGATCATCCGCGCCACCGTCGTCTTGCCGCATTGGCGCGGCCCTAACAGCGCGGCGACAGGATGAATGGACAACATACGGTCAATCTGGTCGATAACGGCTGGCCGTGGAATGATCATGTCCCTATTATATGCTTGAAAATCACAATGTCAACTTTGGATTTTCAAGGAAAAATCCTACCGATTCAGGGTCGCCGGGACAGATTGGCTTTGTTGAGCTCCAACCCACCCCTGGACATGGGCACAGCAGTAACTCAGTCCAGCAAGAACACCAGGAAGGTCGCGTCAGCCGACTCGA
>JAGRHK010000509.1 GCA_020444985.1 Candidatus Competibacteraceae bacterium | reverse complement strand
GTCTGCGCCTAACCGGCGCGCGTGGTCGAGAAAGGCCCGGAATTTGATTTCGGTATTGCAGAGTACATCAGGATTTGGGGTGCGGCCCTGGCGATATTCCTCAAGGAAATAGTGAAAGACCCGTTCCTGATATTCGGCAGTGAAGTTGACGGTATGCAGCGGAATACCCAAGGTGTCGCATACGGCCTGGGCATCGTCCAAGTCCTCGGCGGCGGGGCAATAGCCCGTTTCGAAGGATTCCTCCCAGTTCTTCATGAACACGCCGTGGACCTCATATCCTTGTTCAACCAGCAACAGGGCGGCTACCGAGGAATCCACGCCGCCGGACAGACCCACAACAATTCGCGCCTTGGACATGAGAGAGAAGGAAATAGCCGGTTGGCGTCTCATCGTTCGACGACAAGACGCCGCATCCACAGGATTTCAGCGCGTCACTTACCCACCACGGGCAGGCTGTCTTTCACCAACTGGTCAAATTCGGTCTTGAAACGCCCCATCAGATCGCCCAACGTCTTGGTGTCATCCATGAACTTCTGATTCAGGCTCGAAATTGTTTCGGCTTGGCTGGTCAGAAAGGTCTGCAAACTGGCTGGATCGCTGATATCAGCGGCGGCTTTCATCCGCGCCATTGCCATATCAACATACGATTGCAAACTATTCATCTGAAAATTGACCAGCGCTTCCAGGTTAGCGGCGGATAACTTGTTGGCTTTGATCACAGGATTAAGAAAAGTCTGATACTGCTCAGACATTTTGGTCAGCATCTCGTTGCTCATGATGATTTCTCTCAGAAATTGGCAGGACGTATTAAAATTGTGCGGTTGCAGCATAACGTGATTTTTGTTGCAGTGCAATATATGCTGCGGATTTTTTATCATGCGAAACTGATCAGGTTCCCAACTTGGCGATAGCCCGACATTAGCGGATAATTTCAACTTTTGCGAACATGGATGCTGTCATGTGGTTTAAAAATCTCAGCCTGTTTCGTCTGGTTGAACCGCTATCGCTGTCGGTTGACGCGCTAACGACCCGATTGGAGCAACGCGCTTTTCAACCTTGTCCGAGTTATCAACCCAGTACTGCAGGCTGGACGCCGCCACTGGGCCGTAAGGCCCGCGATCAAGTGCATGCTGTGGCTGGACGCTGGCTGGTGTGTCTGCGCACCGAAGAAAAAGTCCTGCCGCCGATTGTGATTAACCAGGCGTTAGCAGAGCGTATCGCCCTGATCGAGGACGAGCAGCGGCGACCGGTGCGTCGACGGGAAAAACTGGATCTGCGCGACCAATTGATTCAGGAGTTGTTGCCGCGCGCCCTCACGCGCAGCCGACTCGGTTATGCTTACCTGGACTTGTCGGCAGGATGGCTGATTGTGGACAGCGCCAGTCCGCGTGGGGTGGAGGAAATAACGGGAGCCTTGCGCGAGACCTTGGGTTCCCTGCCGATTGCGCCGCCTAGTGTCCAGCACTCGCCCGCCGTGGCGATGACCGCCTGGTTGCTGGAAGGGCGCGCGCCGGCTGGATTTGCTCTGGGCGATAGTTGCGAGCTGCGCGAGGGTGGAGAAACCGGCAGCGTAGTGCGTTGCCGGGGTCAGGATTTAACCCGTGATGAAATTCGGGCGCATCTGGAAGCCGGAAAACAAGTGACTCGCTTGGGCCTGACCTGGAACGAACGATTGACGTTTGTACTGGATGAGGCGTTGATCGTGCGCCGCCTGCAATTTCTCGATATCGTGCGTGAATCATTGTCTGAAAACGCGATAGACTCCCGGGAAGCGGCGTTCGACGCCGAATTCGCATTAATGACCGGAGAACTCGCACTATTGCTGCCTCGCTTGCTAGAGTTGTTCGGAGGCGAAGCATAATCGCAGCGGCAGCGCCCGGTTTCCAGGGTGAAACTGATTGATTGTGTAAAGGTTGATCTTAAATTATTGGCGGCTTGGACAGGCGACCCGTGAACAGTTGGCAAATTATCAGTGTAATCATCCTATTGGGGATTATCGCAATCGTGGGTGGCGGTGGTTGGTGGCTCTTGCGCCATAGCCAACAGCGCAAGCAAATCATTGAGAAACGG